>JBJTRR010000933.1:0-8789 GCA_046076185.1 bacterium
TCTCGGACGCCGACCGCCTGGCCGACTTCCCTGAATCTGTCAAAGCCTATGCCCGGCCTGACCTTCAGCCATGGAAGGCCGGCGAACGCCTGATTCAGCCCGACCTTGCCGAAACATTGAAACGCATAAAAGAAGAAGGCCCTGACGAATTTTATACCGGAAAAACGGCCCGGCTGATTGTGGATTACAACAAAGCCGCCGGCGGACTGATGACCATGGCCGACCTGGCGGCCTATCAGGCTGTTGAGCGAGAGCCCATTCGCACCACATATAAAGGCTATGAAGTCATCGGCATGGCCCCGCCCAGCTCGGGCGGCATCATCAACGCGATTGCACTGAATATTCTGGAACCGCTTGATATCAGCCGGCATGGTCGAACTTCAGCCGAAGCGGCCCACTTGGCAGGCGAGGCTTTAAGGCGTGGTTTTTACCAGCGATTTCGGGCGATTGGCGACCCTGATTTCGTGAATGTGCCGGTGGCCAGGCTTGTCTCTAAAGAATTTGCCCGCGAACTTGCCCGTGATATCGCCGCAAATAAGGCCACGCCAAGCGTGCCGCTGGCCGACTTCAAAGTGTTGCCGAAAGAGTCTGCCGAAACTACCCATTTTTCGGTGATTGATGGCGAAGGCAACGCCGTGGCCCTGACATACACGCTGGAAGAAAGCTATGGGGCAAAGTGCGTGGTGCCTGGGGCTGGCTTTCTGCTGAATAACGAGATGGGCGATTTTAACCTTGTGCCAGGCCGCACCACGGCTGCCGGGCAGATTGGCACGAAGCCGAACCTGATTGAGCCAGGCAAAAGGATGGTCAGTTCGATGTCGCCGACGGTGGTTGTCAAAGATGGGCGAATCAGGCTGGTGACAGGCTCGCCGGGCGGGCGGACGATTCCTTCGACAGTGTTGTGGATGATTCTGGGCACGATTGAATTTGAAATGGCCCCGGAAGCGATCCAGAAAGCCCCAAAACTGTATCAGACATGGCTGCCGGATTTGATCACGCTGGAAAAAAACTGGCCGAAAGCGGCGATTGAGGGGCTGAAATCGCGTGGATGGCGTGTCGAAACGGACTCGGCACAGGGCGATGCCCACTCAATTCTGGTTGATTTCGAAAAAAAAATAATTTTTTCTTTGCCTGATCTCAGACGCGGCGAGGGAGCCTCGGCAGGCGATTGAGCAAAAACCGGCTGTTTCTGTAACGTATTGCATTGTAATGTGTTACAGATACATATAAATCGTCGCTTACATGTTTCAAAGGCTATATTTTGAGTGTTTTGGCGATATCTGACAGAGTGATGACGCAGAAAAATCTGGATTTTTTGAAAAAAAAGGATTGCAAGTTTTTGAATTTTCGTATTACATGTATTTTGTCAGGCATGAAAGCCTGTATTTCAAGCCTGTCAGCTTACTAGGCAAGTCGAAAACAAGTCGTACCGCACGGGACTGCAAACCGGGCGGCTCAAGTTAGAGAGGATTACGTCCTATGGCTAAGAAAGCCGCTCCGAAAGCTGCCGCCAAGCCGGCTGCCAAGAAAGAAAAGGCCGCTGCCCCAGCCGGTAGCAAGCCACTGACGAAGGCGGACCTGATCGGCAAGATCGCCACCGCCACCGAAGTGACGAAGAAGGACCTGGAAAAGGTCTTTGACAGCCTGCACACCATCATCAAGGATGAGCTGGGCAAGAAGGGTCCTGGCCAGTTTGTTCTGCCGGGCCTGCTGAAGCTCAAGGTTTACAAGAAGCCTGCCACCAAGGCGAAGACGGGCATCAACCCCTTCACCAAGCAGCCGATGACGATCAAGGCCAAGCCAGCCCGCAACGCCATCAAGGTTGGCCTGCTGAAGGCTCTGAAAGACACGGTCTCCTGAGACTGGTCTTCAATTGAGATTAGCATCACGCTAAGCAACAACGTAAAGCGCGGGCCTTCGGGCTCGCGTTTTTATTTGGCCTGACGCTCATTCATGAAATGGATGTCGTTTGTCGGGTTACTTTTTAAATTCTGGTTATTTGTTTCTATAATTCGCCACGGTTTTGCCGTTTCATATTTTGCAATTGTTCGACCTTGACCAATTTGCCGAATCACATACCATTTACAAAAATTCGGCAGGAGGGCTGTTCGTGCATCAATTCAGCCACTCAAATGGAATTGAGAAACCTGTGCGGGTTTAGTTCTCCGACCACGAGGATCGCATGGAGGCGACCCTGGAGCCCACTGAAGAACCTCACAACGCGGCCGGGCATGTGCATTTAAGTGTCATGCCTGATGAAGTGCTTGCCTGGCTTGACCCCCAGCCTGGCCAGACTTTGATCGATGGCACAGCCGGCGCCGGTGGCCATTCGGTTTTGATCGCCCGGAAAGTCGGCCCCACAGGGCTTGTTGTTGGCCTTGACCGCGACGAAGCCATGCTGGAACTGGCCCGGAAGAGGGCGAGCGAAGCGGCCGTGGCCGTGGCTTTCAGGCACAGTTCTTATGCCGATGCCGGCGATGTCATTCGCGACATGAATCTTGGGCAGGTTCATGGTTTTCTGGTGGACCTGGGCCTTTCCAGTGATCAGCTTGCATGGTCGGGTCGGGGTTTCAGCTTTCAGCAGGATGGCCCGCTGGACATGCGTTTCGACACCACAAGCGATCGGCCCACAGCGGCTGAAATCATTAACGAGTGGACAGAAACCGAGCTGGCCGACATTTTCTATCACTATGGCGAAGAACGCCACAGCCGCCGCCTGGCCAGAGCCGTGGTGCATGATCGCAAGATCAGCCGGTTTGAAACCACCGGACAACTGGCTGACATGATTCGGCGGGCCATGCCGGGCCCTCGCGGCCGGATTGACCCGGCAACCCGGGTTTTTCAGGGCCTGCGCATTGCCGTGAATGATGAGCTTGGCGAGCTGGAACGCCTTCTGGAAAAAGCCCACACCTGGCTGGCACCTGGCGGCCGGTTTGTGCTGATTTCGTTCCATTCGCTGGAAGACCGGATGATCAAGCACCGGCTGCGGGAAAACCCGGCCTGGGAAGTGCTTACCCGCAAGGTTGTCACGGCAACGGAAGCCGAACTGGTGGCCAATCCCAGGTCGAGAAGTGCCAAATTACGAGCTTACAAGCGGACTGAAGTGATCTGTTAACGGAGTGACCCAAGCCATGAAACCCGACGATCAATTCTATGATTCCGACGAAGCCGCCGACCACGAAGAGGGCGGCCATGCCGAACATGCCGACTGGCAGCAGTATCAGCAGCAGCCGCTGCAGGTGAATATCCAGCCGCAACAGAATTCGGCACAGGCAGAACATGACGAAGAACAGCACAACGATTATGGCGGGCTGGTGCCTCGTGAAAGCCGCAAGGAACGTCTTCGTCGCGAAGCCGCCGAGCGCGAAGCTGCCGAACGAGAGGCAGCCCAGCATGCGCGGGCCGGTGCGGTGAAGGCTTCAGCCCCGGCAGAAGATGCATCGGCCGAGCCGGATTCAGCAGACGAGGTGGCAGTGGTAGGCCCGAAGAAATCGCCATTTGCCTTTGCGGCAAAGCTGTTTAAACGCAAGCCCAAAGCGGTTGGGGAGGCAGAACCAGTGGCTGAAGAGGCCCCGGCCCCGGTGGCTTCAGCCCCGGCTGATGTGGAAATCACGCTGCCGGTGATGGCCACGATTGACCCCGCCGGTCTGCACGAGTTTGGCCTTGACCCCGCCACCTTGGAAGCGATGGGCCTTGACCCGGCCACGCTGCCGCAGTTCGACCCGGAATTTCTGACCGAGCTGGGTATTAATCCAAACATTGTGATTGAGCTGATCAGGCGGCAATATTATGGCCACCTTGATGGAAACCAGGCTGCGGCAACAGCCGGGCGAAAGATCAATTTCAAACGTGTTGCCCACCATGCCAGGCGATGGGCTCCGGCAGCAGCGGCCATGGCCGGGCTTTCGGCCACCGGCGCCATCTGGTTCATGGCCAGCGGCACGGAAGATTCTGGCAAAGTGCCCGAGATCAATAAAGCCGAGCCGGCTGGCGAAGCTTCAAAAACAACTGAAGAAGCCAATACCGCATTGGCTGGAACGGAAGCCCCGGTCACCGCGCCCGAAGCGGCTGCGGCCATGCCATCGGCCACGCCTGCTGGTGCTCTTGCCGAAGCGACTCCGCCGATTGCCGCGCCTGTGGCTGAAGAGAAACCTGCCGCTGTGCCAATGGATGACCCGGCAAAGCTGGCGGCCAGCGACTTGCCTGGCCTGCTTTCGCCGCCTGCGGGTGGTGAATCGCAGCCGCCTGTTGCTGCGGCCCTGCCAGGCTTGCCGGGCACGGGCGATGCCCCGCCGTTGCCGCCAACTGGTGCGCCATTGGCTAGTACCAATGCGCCTGCCTTACCGGCATCGGACGTGCCGCCACTGCCGCCAGGCGACGCGGGATTGCCGCCTTCTGCTCCGGCTGTGGCGAATTCAGATTCGCTTGCTCTTCCGAAACCTGTCGAGCCAGACAAAGACACAAACGCACTGCCGCCGATCGCGGGCCTGGCTGCAGCTTCTGCCGGAACAGGTGCCAAGCTGGCAGTCGACGGCCTGAAGGAAGCCCCGCCATTGCCTGGTGAAAAAGCCTCCAAATTGCCCGGCCTGCCGGGCCTGACGGATGGGGTTGCCAAACAGGAAACCCCACCACTGACGGGCGACCTGGCGAAAGATGAATCGGCAGCTCCCGCCAAAGATGCTTCGGGCCTTCCGCCACTGGGCACTGCGCCTGAGTCTGCCATCAAGCCTGATAATGGCAACAAGGGTAAGCTGGCCGCGGGGCCGGCAGGGCTGGCGACTGGGCTAGGGGCTGGCAAGGTGGCCGACTCAATAAAGAATGCGGGCGATGCTGCCAAAGACTTGCCAAAGCCTGATGAGACACCAAAAACCGCTGCGGCTGTGGCACCGCCTGGGCCTTCCGCTTTGCCGCCCGTTGATCAGCCTGTGGCCAAAGTGGTTGAGCCACCTTCGGCAGTTGTGGCAAACCCGGCCCCGGCCGATGGTTTAAACAAGCCTGAGCCAAAAGGGCTGGCACAGGCCGGGCCTGAGGCTGCAACACCTGAAATGCCGAAAGCAGCGGAAGCCGATAGGCCTGCGAGTCTGAAAAATGCAGATTCGCTTGCCGATTCCAAAAATATTTCGGGTAAGGGCAAGGCAGGGCTGCCCGTGGCCCAGGCTGACTGGCCCACCATTCCGAACGGCAAGGGGCGAGTGTTGCGGTCGATCGCCGCACCGGCCCGGGCAGGGGCAAACACCATTGCCATGGCTGGTGCCACGGCCACCGGAGATGGTCTGGGCATGGCGGCCGGCAGCATGCGAAGTGGCGGCGAGTCTGGCAATAATGCCGAAAATGCCATGGTGGCATCGGTTCAGCCGATCAATTCAGCCGATATTGCACCCATCAAGCATGTGGTGCAGTCGGGCGAGAACTTCTGGACAATTTCCCGCGATTATTACGGATCGGGCCGCTATTTCAAAGCCCTTTGGAGTGCCAACCGGCAGCAGGTCGTGAAGATTGATCAGCTTCATGTGGGCGACACGATTCGCATTCCGGCGATGGAAAGCCTTGACAAGTCGCTTGTTGAATCGCCGAATGTCGCCGGCAAACGGCAGATGCCGGCCGATGATCAGCCGGAAGCAGTCGCACGTTCAAGAGACAACAGGGCCGTGCGCACGGCGAACGAGATTGAATCAACGCCAACTGAAGCAACGGCTGCGCCAAAACGCAAATCGGTGACGCCGCAGGCCCAGCCACAGAGACCTGGCGAGATTATCTCAGAGCCGGTGGGCGAAACGGCTGCCCGGGCCAGTGCCACCGGTGGGCGGCGACACCGTGTTCAGCAGGGCGAAACCCTGCGAACGATTGCCCGCGACTTTCTGGGCGATGCCCGCCGTAGCAGCGAGATCATTGCCCTGAACAGCGATTTTCTGGAAGATTCACGTTCGCCGCTGCGGCCGGGGCAAGTGCTGCGGATGCCGGCTGACAGTACATCGGAAGATTGAATCGGCAAGGGCACGGGGCTTTAGCGATTCGAGCGGATGGCGGGGCCGCCCTTTGCTGGTTCCAGTCACTGATGACTGGCATCGTCTCAGAAAATCGGATAGATTATTAAGAACTACTGATTGTCTTCTGCCTGCACATCGCATCATCTCTGGCTTACTGCCTCGGATGAAAGCCGATTGATCTGGATCTCAGAGCAAATGAGTTCTTCCACCAAGCGTGATCGATATCCCGGCTTTGTTGCCGCCTTTTTTCTTGTCGTCCTACGCATGGCGATTGGCTGGCATTTTCTTTACGAAGGCATGGAGAAGGTCCGCTCGTTTCAGTCTCCAAAACCATTCTCAGCAGAAGTTTACCTTCGTAATGCCAATGGCCCGCTGGCTGACACGTTCCGCTCCATCATTCCTGATGTTGACAGCGTGGCTCATCTTGACACCACAAAAAGTGCCGTTGACTGGAAGGCCCGGCTTGATGCCTATGCCAGCCACTATAGCCTGACAGCCGACCAGAAAACCGCGGCTGACGCAGCTTATGCCTCGGCCACAAAGAAGCTTGATGCCTGGACAAAAGACCGCCAGAACCAGGAAGACCTTTCCAAATACCTGCATGAGCTTGAGCAGAACAAAGCGATGCTGTCCAACAAACAGGCCATGTCGTATGAGCGAGAGCGGGCTCAGGACAAACGAAAAGACATTGAAGCCGATCGTAAAAAGCTTGTTGCTTCGCTGGATACCATTCGTGATGAAATTTTCACGACCGTTGATAAATCGCTCACGGCCGAGCAAAAAGCCAAAGGGGCTGTTTCAAAAGAATGGACCCAGCTTGAGCTGATCAACGTCCTGACTGCCTGGGGCCTGACACTTTCCGGCATTAGCCTGCTGCTGGGGCTGTTAACGCCACTTGGCTGCCTGGGTGGCGCTTATCTGCTCACCATGTTTTATCTGGCCATGCCGCCCCTGCCGGGTCTGCCTGAAAACCCCATGGCTGAAGGGCATTACTTGATTGTGAACAAAAACATGATCGAATTTCTGGCTTGCATTGCACTTGTGTTCATTCCCACCAGTCTTTGGGTGGGTCTTGATGCCGTGCTTTTTGGCCCATGGATTCGAGCCCGCCGTGCCCGCCGCGAATCGGCCGCCTCGTGACAAACAGACAATTCTGACCTATCATTCTTATACCGCCACTCATCGGAAAATCTCAGTAGAGGAAACGGAACCATGTTAAGCCTGACCCCGGAACAGCGGACGATTGGCAGAGAAAACACGAATGAGGCCCTTGGTTTTTCACGACGCGACTTTTTGAAGGGGGCCGCTGCCGCCCCGGCCGCTGGTGCCTATTACTTTGGTTATCAGACGAGCGAACCGGTCAAGCCGGTGAAGGCTGTGGTGATTGGCACTGGCGACGAAGGTTGCCAGGCGATGATTCGCTATCATAATCGTGATTATGTCGATTACATTGGCTACTGCGATATTCGGCCTTCGCAGATCAAGCGTGGCGAGAAGGAATTTCTGGCCCACAAGCAATACACGCCGGCGGATGTGGCCAAGTTGGTTGACCGTTCCAAATCAAAATACGATTTTGATTATCACAAGGCTCTGGCCGACCCCGAAGTGGAGCTGATTGTTATTGCTCTGCCTCTCTGGCTGCACGCGCCTGTGGCCATTGAAGCGATGAAGGCCGGCAAGCATGTTTTCTGCGAAAAGCTGATGGCCCGCACGGTTGAGCAGTGCAAGGACATGGTCAAAACAGCCCACGACACCAACCGTCTTCTGGCGATTGGTCACCAGCGGCACTACTCGGTGCTTTATGACAACGCCAACTTCCTGATCAAGAACGGTAATCTGGGCGATGTGCGGCACATTCGGGCCCTGTGGCACCGCAACAACGGCCAGCCGGTTTTTGCCAAGGATAAAGATGGCAACATTCAGTATGGGGCCGACGGCACGCCTGTTGTGATGAAGGATGAAGCCGGCAATGTGGTTTACTGGGATAGCTGGAAGCGGCCGATTCCGGAAGACGACCGTTCGATTGACATCAAGAAATGGGGCTGGAATTCGGTTGACGAGCTGGTTCGCTGGCGGCTTTATGACCGCACCGGCGCTGGCCTGATGGCCGAGCTGGGCAGCCACCAGCTTGACGCCTGCTCAATCTTCCTGGGCAAGGTTCATCCGCTATCGGTGCAGGGCTATGGCGGCAGCTACTTCTATAAAGACGGCCGCCAGGTTGACGACCATGTCTTCACCGCCTTTGAATTCCCGGGTAAGGACAAAAACGACCGCGTGATTGTGACTTACTCTTCGATTAACACCAACGCCTTTGAAAAGTATGGCGAGGAAGTCATGGGCACCTATGGCACCATGATTATCGAAGAAGAGAAGGAAATTCTTCTCTACAAAGAGAACGACCGCAACAAGGCTGTTCTGGGCGGGCGGAACATGTCAGTGACCATGCAGACCGGGCCTGGCGGCAAGCCGGCCGCCGAGACTTCGGCCACCTGGGCCGGGCCTTCGGCAGCCTCAAGCCTTGGCGGTTCGGCCACGGCTGATCCATCGCGTGGTTATCGTGAAGAGCTTGAGCACTTTGCTTATTGCATGCGTAAGGGCGACCCCAAGAACTACCATGCCCAGAATGAATTCCAGCCACGCTGCAAGGGCGAAGTGGCTTTGGCTGATGCCGTGATTGCACTGACTTCAAACATTGCGATGAAGCAGGGCCGGCGAATCAATTTCGATGAAAAATGGTTCGACTGGCAGAGCCCCGAAACGCCTGAAAAGGCGCTGGTGCTGGCCAAGAATAGCTGAGCCGAT
>JBJTRR010000934.1:0-1466 GCA_046076185.1 bacterium
CGTCGCTTCGCAGCCGCATGTGCACAAGCTTGGCGGGGTCGGCATTATTGCCCCATTCAATGGCGTTCTGCCCCAGCTCAAAAATCGCCTGCCGCAGCTGGTTCTGGCGATCTTTCATCCATGGCACCATTTCAGCACAGCCCTGAATCCAGGCGGCGGTGCGTTCCAGAGCCTCGGCCCGGCTGGCCATATCCAGGTGCACATCAATGTGGAATTGCCGCTTGACGCGGAAATTCAGCACGGATTCTACGCGGTCGATCCAGTCGGGGCTGCCCTTCCAGCCACGCCGGCCGATGATGCCATCAGGCGAGAGGCGGAAAAACTCGTGCAGTGTGTCAAATTCAGTCATTCGA
Organism: bacterium; assembly: GCA_046076185.1. Classification (GTDB taxonomy): domain Bacteria; phylum Planctomycetota; class Planctomycetia; order Isosphaerales; family Isosphaeraceae; genus QWQI01. The sequence continues at coordinate 354 of JBJTRR010000934.1, forward strand.
CCGGTGTGCGACCACACGAGAATTGGCGCGGCCGAAGTGCGCTGGTCGCGCCGCAGGTGCCTCAGCCAGAGCTGAATCATGTCGGCCTGACCTTCCGAGCCGTCGATCACCAGAATTTCGCCCTGGGGTGTGGGGTTCTGCCTGGCCTCAAGCAGATATTCCGCCGGGTTGGCGGCAGCAACAACGCGGGACTTGCGGGGCCTGAGGGCTTTGGCCAGCCGGTCAGGCACAGGCTTGGCCTGGCTGAACCAGACCCAGTCGGGCCGGGGGCCGTTGTCAGGTGAGCAGGCAAGTGAGTAGTCGTCGGGCTTCTCAACAAACATCGGCGAACCAGCGAACCAGACTCAGGAATTGCCGTTAATCCATCAACCAGCAGACTTAACGTGAAACACGCGGGCGGGCATGTTTCATGTTTCATAATATTGACAACTTTTGTTGAAATTCGCAACATCGCGAATGGCGACTTTTTGGTTTCATTTCAAAAACCACTGAAATCAGACAGGCAAGGCATCGGTTTTGATGGGGCTGTAAACCACTTTACAGGTTCTTTTCCTGATACCATCTCACATAATTTGCAATTCCTTCTGCAAATGGTGTTCGGGGCTCAAATCCAATCTCGTGCGATGCCAGTGAAATGTCAGCAAAAGTCTGATTCACATCGCCAGGCTGGGCTTCCTGAAATTCAAGAATGGGCTCAACACCTGTGGCTGAACCAATTGTCTGAATCATATCGATTAAACGGATTGGGTGGGAATTGCCCAGATTATAGAGATGCAATTTGTGACAATGGTGCATTGAACGAACCACACCATCTGAAATATCTGACACGTAGGTGTAGTCGCGCCGGGTTGAGCCATTTCCAAAAACGGGAATTGGTTTTCTTTCCAGAATGAGTTTCGTGAATTTGGCGATGGCAAGGTCAGGCCGGTTTCGTGGCCCAAAAGCCGTGAAAAAACGAAGCCCCGTGATTGGCAAGCCGTAAAGGTGATGAAAAGTGGATGCAATAATTTCACAGGCCCGTTTACTGGCCGCATAAGGGCTGATGGGCGAATCAACATCTTCAGTCTCTCGAAACGGGGCCGTTTCGCGATCGCCATAAACCGACGAACTTGA
>JBJTRR010000935.1:0-6277 GCA_046076185.1 bacterium
AAACCGGCTGACTTTTTCGGCAATTGCATTATTGGGTTTGATTTCAGGTGTTTCGGCATTGAAATTCAATTCGCTGGATATTCATGATGAGGTTGAAGTGATTGCACACCGGGCGGGTGGTGCACTGGCGCCTGAAAATACAATTGCCGCTTTGAAAAATGCAATTCGGCTGGGCTGCGAGTGGGCCGAGATTGATGTGCAGCTTACGAGTGACAAACAGATTATCGTGGCGCACGACACCGATTTAAGGCGGCTGGCGCATTTGAATAAGGCCGTGCAGGATTGCACGCTGGCGGAAATACAATCGCTGGATGTGGGTTCAGCCTTCAGCGGCGAATTTCAAGGCGAAAAGATACCGACACTGGAAGATTTTCTGAATGTAGCGAAGGATAAAATCCGGATTGTGATTGAACTGAAACCACATTCACAGCAGGATGCGGCGCCACTGGCCCGGTCGGTGGTGAATCTGCTTCAAAAGCGGGGCGAAACGAAAAGGCATAGGGTCTGTTCTTTGTCGTATGAAGCGGTGCAATCGGTTCGGCGCGATGACCCTTCCATTGAGCTTGGTTTTATTGTGGCTCAGGCTGTGGGGCCGATTGAAAAGCTCGACGCCGATTTTTTTATGATTGATGAAAAAATGGCGACTCAGGCACTTGTCGAACGATGCAGGGTTGCCGGTGGCCGGTTTGTTCTGGCGTGGACAGTGGATAACCCTGATAAGGTTTTGCCGCTGATTGATAATGGTGTCAGGGGAATCATTACCGACAACCCGCCGGTGATTCGCGAACGATATGACGAACTGAGGAATTTATCGACACTGAGCCGGCTTGTGATTCGTGTCAGAAATGAAATTGCTGACTGATGTCATGAGATATCAGGATTCTGAAATGCTCTCGATTTCATTTTCTGACGAGTCGGCCTGGTCGAGTTTCATTTCCTGAATTTTTTTGTGAAGCGTGTTGCGATTGATGCCGAGACGGGCTGCGGCTTTGATCTGAATGTTATCGCAAAGCTTCATGACGTGGCGGATCAGCTCGTTTTCCACCTGTCCGACAACTTTTTCGTGAAGGTCGCTGGCATTTGGCCCGCACATGGAAACGCCCTGGCTAACAAGATCGGAGGCCATGCTTTCAAAAGGCCGGGGCTGGCCAGGCTGGTCGGCCTGGGTAAAAACAGCCTGGGCAGGTGGCGTGCGCTGAGGGGTAGAGTCGGGCATGATTGAAGGCGAACGCGCGGTTGGCAGGGTGGTGCCGACGGTTGTCCACCGTGGCAGCCAGTTGGTGGCCTTTTCGCCGCGCACTTCGGGCGGGAGGTCATCGACGGTCAATTCTTTGCCCACGCCCAGAATCACGGCCCTTTCGGCATAGTTCTGAAGCTCTCTGACATTGCCGGGCCAGTGGTAATCAGTCAGGATTTGGGCGGCTTCGGGGTGAACAACGGGGGCATCGCATAAATTCTGGGCAGCATATCGGCGGAGGAAATAATCAAGCAGCATGGGGATATCTTCGCGGCGTTCGCGAAGTGGCGGGAGGATGATCGGCACCACATTCAGGCGATAATACAGGTCTTCGCGAAAGCGTTCAGATGCCACTTCTTCGCGCAGGTCGCGGTTGGTGGCGGCAATCACGCGCGTGTCAACGCGGACTGAGCGAAAATCGCCAACGCGTTCAAATTCACCTTCCTGCAGAACCCTCAGCAGCTTGACCTGAAGCTTGGGCGAGGTGCTGTTGATTTCATCAAGAAAGAGGCTGCCGGTGTGCGCGGCTTCAAATCGGCCGGTGCGGTTGTCGGTTGCGCCGGTGAACGACCCTTTGACGTGCCCAAAAAGTTCACTTTCAAGCAGGCTTTCGGTCAGGGCGCCGCAATTTACGCGGATATAAGGGCCGCTGCGGCGTGGCCCCAGGTCGTGCAGGGCCTTGGCGATCAGCTCTTTACCGGTGCCGGTTTCGCCAAGAAGCAGCACGCAGGCGCGGCTTGGGGCGACCTGGCGCGTGACCCTGGCCACTTCCTGCATGGCCTGACAGACGCTGATGACGCCCGGCAAAACAGAATTTGAGGGGTCAAATTGGGTGGCTGATCGATTTTGCAGATTTGTTTGAGTGACCATAATGAAAAAATGACAAAAAAACGATGATTTTTCAAGCAGTCAATGACGAAAAATGTGTCAATTGTGTCGAAAAAACCAACAATCTGCATAATTCTCAGGCACAGGTGTTGCTGGGGCAGTGGTTTTGGAACAGGTAACCGGGCGATGCTTTTATGTGTCATAAAAAAGCTGCGATTGGGCTTTACGGTTATAACCAATACGATTTAATGGGCGGCATGGCATTCCGCTTCAGGAAATGCTGTAACAGGTTGAAGCGATTTGGAATCGGGCAAGGAGTGCCCCTGAACATGAGCGTGTCAAAACAGCGGCCGGGCGAGTGCGGGGATGCATTTGAGAACGACCGGATTTATCGTTTCTATCGTGCGATTCGCCAGTGGTTGTGCAGATATGGCCGGCCCCGGCGGGTGATTGAGGCGATTGAGACGCGCGACCCTTTTGCCTATTCGCTGAGTGCTGTGCTGTTAGTGTGCCTGGCGGTGGCGTTTTCGGTGGCGCCGCTGGTAAATTCAATTACGGGCAAGCCGAATAAGGATTATGACCTGTGGCAGCGCACAGGGCAGACGATCGCCAGTGGCGGTGGGATTTACCCGACAGACCCGCAAAGACTTTTTCCGTTTATGTATCCGCCGGCGGCTGCGGTGATGATGGCGCCGGTGGCGAACCTGCCGAAACCGCTTTTTGTGGCGACATTTCTGGTTGTTCAGACACTGGCCTGGGGGTTTTGCATTTATGCATCGGTCAGGCTGACGACCGGGCACTTCCGGCGCGCGAATCCGATTCTGTATCTGGTGCCTTCACTGATGGTGATACCGTTTGTGAGCGACATGTATTTGCTGGGTCAGCCGGCGGTGTTGCTGCTGGCGATAAGCCTGGGGGCGTTTATGGCACTGCGGCGCAAGAGGCCGGAAATGGCTGGTTTTCTCGTTGCCACGGCTGCGGCGATGAAGGCTTATCCGATCATTCTGAGCGGTTATTTTATCTATCGCAGGGAAGTCAGGGCCACGGCAGGCATTGTTCTGGGTGTGGCGTTTTACCTGATGATTTTTCCGCTGGCGTATCGCACTGGCCCGCAGGCCAGCCAGGACTTGCGGCTTTGGGCCAATGGCATGCTTTTTAAATATGATAATAAATCGATTGGCCAGCGCCCCGACCGATCTTACAGCTATAAAAATCAGTCATTGCAGGCCACGGTGCATCGGCTGTCGAGGCCGGTTCTGGCCGATGGCGAACGCGACCGGCAATGGCGAGTGAACCTGGGCAACCTGAATTTCAGGCAGACGAATTATCTGATGATGTTCTGCGTTGCCGGAATTGGGTTGTTCACAATGTGGGCATGGTGGGGTAAAGGCCAGCCGGTGCATTCATTAAATGATGCTGCGAATTGCGAGCAGGCGATGAGCCTGATGCTGACGGTGATGATGGCACCGCTTTCGTTTAACTATTCTTATGTCTGGCTGATTTTTCCGTTTACATTTTTGTTGTCGGTGGTGATTGACTCGAACCGGAAGGCATTTCAGCGGCGATCAGCGGCACGCACCTTGATTATCAGCGTCGGGTTTCTGATGGGCTCGCTGGTTTCGGCAAGAATCGCGGCAGCCTATGCCAATATTTTCATGGCAGGCTTTGTAGCCTTTGTGGGGATTGGCCTGTGGGAACGGCGTGGAACATTTTCAGCCAATGTGGCTGGAAATTTGGCCGGCACGATACCGGCGCCGCACCTGGCTGCAAAACAGGTGGCGAAAGCCCGGGATGTTGCCCGCGGGTAAGTGGAAATGGTATCAGGCACGCTCGCTGCGCTTCCGCGAGCCAGACCCCTTTTTCAAGCTCCTCAAAGACTCGTCGTATTTCTTAACGAACGAGAAGGGAACAGCCCGGGGGCCTGATCCGTTCCTGTTGGAAATGTGGTGATTTTGGGATATTATTTAACTTATTGACCGATGGCTTCAGATGACCCCACAGATTGGGCTGGGGATACTGCGATGAATTGCAATACATAAAAATATTGTGTCGTTTACCAGCAAAAGCCTGGCGATAGTGGCTTTTTTGCTGGCGGCCATGCCCGCTTTTGCCGCCGACCCGGCGGCTACCGCCAGGCCGACCGAAACGGGCGAGGCCATTTATAAACGCCTGTGCCTGGAATGCCATGGCGAGGCCGGCAAGGGCTCGAAGAAATTCAAGAAAGCCCTGACGGGAGATCTTTCTGTTGGCCAACTGACAAAACTGATTGACGAAACCATGCCGGAAGAGAATCCGGATTTGTGTGTAGGCGAAGATGCCCGCAAGGTCGCCGAGTTCATTCATGAAAGTTTTTATTCGCCCACGGCCCAGGCTCGAAACAAGCCGCCCCGGGTTGAGATGGTTCGGCTGACGGTGGGGCAATATCAAAACGCTTTGATGGACCTGGTCGGCAGCTTCAGGTCGTCAGGGCAGATCCCGGAAATGAAGGGTCTGAAGGGAGAATATTATTCAAGCCGGCAGATGCGGCGAGACACGCGGGTGATTGAGCGGGTGGACCCGGTGATTGCTTTTGACTGGGGCCCGCTTCGGCCAAACGACCCTGTCGAAGAGAAAAAACCGAATGCCGGGGCCGGTAAGTCTAACGCTGAGGCTAAAGGCCCGGATGCCGCGAAACCACCGGCTGACCCGACGAAAGCCAGGCCACAGTCGTTCGGGCCAGTAGAGGTGGCCCTGGTTGACCAGCTAAAGAAGCCGGACGCGGCCAAGGCTGACGAGAAAGCCAAACAACCCGAAGCGGCCAAAAACGATCAGCCCAAAAAAGACGGGGATAAGAAAGAGCTTTCGGAAGAGGAGCTGAAGAAGAAGATTGAGGAGCAGAAGAGGCTTCAGCGAGAGCGCGAGCGAAAACAGCGTGAGGAGCAGAAAAAGAAGGACGAGGAAGCGAAGCAGTTTGCCGTCCGGTGGTCGGGCTCGGTCTTTCCGACCGAAACCGGCGAATTTGAGTTCGTGGTGCGAACCGATAACGCGTTTCGGCTTTGGGTGAACGATAACGACAAGCCGCTGATTGACGCCTGGGTGAAGTCGGGGAACGACCGCGAATTTCGGCAGTCGATCAGGCTTCAGGGTGGCCGGGGCTATATCGTGCGGCTTGAGATGTTCAAATTCAGGGAACCGACGGCCTCAATGGAACTGGCCTGGAAACGGCCTGGTGCGAGCCATACTGAGGTGATTACTGATCGACACCTCAGCCCGACATGGAACCCGCGACGCTTTGTGCTTCAGACACCATTCCCGCCGGATGACCGGAGCTTTGGTTATGAGCGGGGCATTGCCATTTCAAAGGCATGGGAAAGCGCGACCACCGACGGGGCCATTGAAACGGCCAATATGGTGATTGCCTTGCTGGGCGAGCTGGCGGGAACCAAGCCGGAAGATGCGGCAGAAGTTCGGGCTCGGAAATTAAGGGATTTTGCGCGGAAATTTGTTGAGCGTGCCTTCCGGCGACCGCTGACGGCCGATCAGCAGAAACTTTATGTGGACAGGCAGTTTGAGGCCCTGAAAGACCCGGAACAGGCCTTGCGGCGGGTGATTCTGCTTTCGCTCAAGAGCCCGAGATTTCTTTATCTGGAATCAACAACCGACGAGGCAGATGCTTATGACATTGCCAGCCGGTTGTCGTTTGCCATGTGGGACAGCATACCCGACAACCATCTTCTGGAAGCTGCTGCGAAGGGTAACCTGAGCAATGCTGAACAGTGGAAAGAGCAGGCCTGGCGCATGGATAAAGACTTGCGTGCCGAGCAGAAGCTGCGAGATTTTCTGCATGCGTGGCTGCGGCTTGAGGGATCTCCCGACCTGGCAAAAGACCCGAAGGCCTTTGCCGAATTTACGCCGGAGGTGATTGGCGACCTGCGGACTTCGCTTGAGATGACACTGGATGATTTTGTGAAGCAGGGGCAGACGGATTTCCGGCAGTTGTTGCAGGGTGAATCGTGGTATGCCAATGACCGGCTGGCGAAAATTTACGGCCTGAAGCTGCCGCCCGGCACGGGTTTTCGGAAGGTGTCGGCCAGTGCCGGCACAGATCCGGCGAAGCGGGCGGGCATCATGACACATCCTTACCTTCTGGCCATGCTTGCCTATACGCAGACCACCTCGCCGATTCATCGGGGTGTGTTTCTGGCACGAAATATTCTGGGCCGGGCGATCAAG
>JBJTRR010000936.1:0-5253 GCA_046076185.1 bacterium
AGATGTCGTGGTGTGGCGGCGGGCTGATCAGGCCCACGCCTGGCGTGGTGTGCCGCACCTTAGCGATGTATTGCGAAACCTTGCCGCCTGGCAACTGGCCGCCTTCGCCCGGCTTGGCACCCTGGGCCATTTTGATCTGCAGCTCGTCGGAATTGACGAGATATTCGCTGGTGACGCCGAAGCGGCCCGAGGCGACCTGTTTGATAGAGCTGCGACGGTTGTCGCCGTTAGAATCAAGCTTGTAGCGGCGAGGGTCTTCGCCACCTTCGCCGGTGTTTGAGCGGCCGCCAATGCGATTCATGGCGATGGCCAGGGTTTCGTGGGCCTCTTCCGAGATCGAGCCCAGGCTCATTGCGCCCGAGGCGAATCGCCTGATGATGGCTTCAACCGGTTCAACTTCTTCAAGCGGGATGGACGAGCAGGCGGCGAATTTGAAGTCGAACAGGCCACGCAGCGTGCAAAGCCGCTCGTTCTGGTCATCGACCATGCGGGTGTATTGCTTGAAGATGTCGTATCGCTGGCTCTTGGTGGCGTGCTGCAGGCGGAAGACCGTCTCGGGATTAAAGAGATGGTATTCGCCATCGCGTCGCCACTGATACTGGCCACCCCAGTCAAGCAATAGCGGGCCCGCTTCGCGGTCGTTATAGGCGCGGTGGTGGTTGGCGAGCACGTCAACCGTGATTTCCGGAAGGCCGGCACCCGAGATGCGCGACGGCGTTTTCTCGAAATATTTGTTGATAAAGGTCTGGTTCAGGCCAATGGCTTCGAAGATCTGGGCGCCACGATAGCTCTGGATGGTGCTGATGCCCATCTTCGACATGACCTTGATCACGCCCTTTTTGATGGCCTTGCGGTAATGCTCAACAGCTTCGGCGTGGTCAATGCCAGGCTGAAGCATGCCCTGACGGATCATGTCGTCAAGCGATTCAAAGGCGACATAGGGGTTCACGGCCCCGGCACCATAACCCAGAAGCAACGCAAAGTGGTGCACTTCGCGGGCATCGCCGCATTCAATAATCAGGCCGACTCTGGTGCGCAGGCCCTGCCGCACCAGGTGATGGTGCAGGCCCGAGCAGGCCAGGAGTGAAGGGATGGGGGCACGCTTGGCATCAATGGAGCGGTCGGAAAGAATCAGGAAGCTGGTGCCGGTGGTGATGGCCCGAACGGCTTCGTCGAAGATGCGATCAAGGGCCGCTTCCATCCCTGCCGCGCCTTCCGAGGCGAGGAAGGTGGTGTCGAGCGTGGTGGTTTTGAAGCCATTCCAGCCCTTAAGGGCCTTGATGCGGGCCAGCTCGTCGTTATCAAGAATCGGCGATTTCAGCTCGACCAGGCGGCAGGCTTTGGGCGAAGGCTGTAGCAGATTGTCTTCAGGGCCGATGGATGTCAGCACGGAAGTGACGCACTCTTCACGGATGGCATCGAGAGGCGGGTTGGTCACCTGCGCGAAGAGCTGCTTGAAGTAGTTAAAGAGGTTCTGCGGCTTGTCAGAAAGCACAGCCAAAGGTGTGTCGGTGCCCATTGAGCCGATGGCCTCGGCACCATCGTTGCCCATTGGCCCGAGGATGTATTTCAGATCTTCAAGCGTGTAGCCGAAGGCAAGCTGGCGGTGCAGCAGGGTTTCGTGGTCGGGCTCGGGCACGTGCGGCACTTCGGGCAGCGTGTCGATCTTGACGAGATTTTCCTTGATCCACTGGCCATAAGGCTTTTCGGCAGCGATTTTTGACTTCAGCTCGTCGTCGCCGACAATACGCCCTTCATTGATGTCGATCAGGAACATCTTGCCCGGTTCAAGGCGGCCCTTCAGCACAACATCTTCGTGTTTGATTTCGGGCAGAACGCCGACTTCCGAGGCCATGACGACGAGGTCATCCTTCGTCACATAATAGCGGCTGGGGCGCAGGCCGTTGCGGTCGAGTACGGCGCCGATGTTGCGGCCATCGGTGAAGACGACGGAGGCCGGGCCGTCCCAGGGCTCGATCAGGCAGCCATGATAGTGATAAAAGTCCTTCTTCTGCTGGCTCATCGTCTCGTGGTTTTCCCAGGCTTCGGGCACGAGCATCATCATGGCATGGGCGGGGCTGTAGCCCGACTTGATGAGCAGCTCAACGGCATTATCAAGGCAGGCGGTGTCGGAAAGGCCTTCGGTGATGATCGGCAGAAGTTTTTCGATATCGCCGGGTTCGTAAAGGCTTGACTGGAAGATTGCTTCGCGGGCACGCATCCAGTTGATGTTGCCGCGAAGTGTATTGATCTCGCCGTTGTGGGCGATCATGCGGTAGGGGTGGGCCAGTTCCCACGAGGGGAAGGTGTTGGTTGAGAACCGCGAGTGATAAATGGCGAAGGCCGATTCCATCAGCGGGTCGTCAAGGTCGTCGGCGAAATAGCTGGCCACCTGATGCGGCGTGAGCATGCCCTTATAGACAAGCGTGCGGCACGAGAGGCTGGGAAAGTAGAAGAAGTGCTTGTCGTCGCGGCCGCTTTCACGCATGGCCTTTTCAAAGACTTTGCGGACGACAAAAAGCTTGCGTTCGAAGCGATCCGTGTCGTCGCCAAAGGGCGATGCGATAAAGGCCTGATAGATGACGGGCTCAACAGCCAATGCCGTTTCGCCCAGGCCGGTGTTATCGGTTTTGAGCTTGCGCCAGCCGAGGAACGAAAGGCCTTCGCTGCGGACAATCTGTTCAAACATGGCCTGGCCCGAGAGGCAGGCGTCTTCCTGCGGCGAGCAGAAAAACGAGCCGACGCCGTAGTGGCCGGGGCCGGGCAGGTCAATGCCGATGGCCTGGCAGCGGGCACGCAGAAAGCCGTGCGGAATCTGGATGAGAATGCCGGCGCCATCGCCAGTGGCGGCATCGGCACCAACGGCGCCGCGGTGGTCGAGATTGATCAGGGCCTGAACGGCATTGCTGACAATCTTGTGATTTTTGCGGCCCTTGAGGTCAACAATAAAACCGACACCGCAGGCATCATGTTCAAAAGAGGGGTCATAAAGGCCCTGGGCCTGGGGGCGAGCACCATTCATTGGCAGTTCCGGATGAAAAGTTTTTTGGGACATGGGATTCGACTCAGAGACAAATATGAGACTTGAAGATGAGGCTTCGAAAAGCCTTGCCCGCTGTGCGGGACCGGCTTGAGCGAAGCGCGAACGCGGTAAATTCAATTGAAATTCAGGCGAATTTCAGCGGGAGCGACATCTGGCCTGATTCAGGCAATTCGGGAGAGGGGGGGAGGTACCGATGGTCGCTCGGGTGTGGCCAGGTTCAGGACGTTTTATGATCTCCGGTAGAACGGCGGATCATCATCAAATGGATACGACATTTCCCTCTCCAACTCGCGAAACGGGCGAAGAGACAACGTCCTGTCTTTCGGCTCCTGCATGAATTTCCGGCTTGGTCTGGATGCCCGGCGACACGTTTCCTTCGGCCACCGAATCATCCGTCAATCGTTTGAGAAATCTCTGGGCCACCGGGCTTAAGGCGCGATGCTTGCGATGAATGATCGCCAGCGGACGCACCAGCGGTTCGGCCTCGTTTTTAATGCGCACGGCCACAAGCGAGCCTGACTTTTGCTCGGCAAAGGTCGTCGGCTCGGGCAGAATCGCCACGCCCGACCCAATTTCAACGGCCCGCTTGATGTTTTCGATGTTGTCAAATTCCAGGGCAATCTCGGTGCTGATGGCGTGCTGGCGGAAGAAGCGGTCGATAGCCTTGCGAATCGGCAGGCCGTCGTCAAATGCGACAAATCGTTCACCAGCAATATCTTCGGGCGAAACTTCGGGCCGGTCGGCAAAACGGTGCCCGGGCGGCACGGCCAGCACCATGCGCTCTTCCCGCCAGGGCAGAACGACCAGCTCAGGCCATTTTTTGGGAAAGCTGATCAGGCCCAGCTCGCTTGATTCATCAAGCACACTCTCAAGCACACCCGATGGATGCTGATATTCCACCTTCACCTGTGCCTGCGGGTGCTTGCCTCGAAAATCTTCAATGATTCGCACCATGTGGTGCAGGCCGACGGAATAAATCGAAGCCACCTTCACCGAGCCATCCAGCGGGCTCTCTTCAGCCTGCATCCGCACCCGGTTTTCAAGTGCCAGATAATCTGCCAGAATTGTCCGGCAGCCTTCGTAGTAAAGTCTTCCCGCTTCAGTGGTTGTGAGCGGCCGCTTGGAACGGTCGAGGAGCTTGGCGCCCAAGCGGTTCTCAAGCTGAAGCACCACCTGGCTGGCTGAAGACTGCGAGACTTCATTCTCTTTGGCCGCACGCGAAAAACTCGCCAGACGCACGACATCACAAAATATCTTCAGGGCTTCAAGCTGCATGACGATTCGAACCGCGGCTCCAGAACATTTATTCTAATACTGTCTGCCAGACAATATCGATTTAAGAGATATTAGACCACCAGTTGTATGCGGCTGTCAAGACTCTATCGGCCAGTTTCTTCAAAAAAACACATGAAGATTTGATGATGATATAACAAAAATTTATAGTAAGGCTTTCTAATCGATCTAACTGGAATAATAATAACCGTAAGATTCAAGGTGTTTGATGTTTGCAGGCTTTACGCGCAGATCATCGGAAAGAACATGCCTTGCCAAACAGGGTTCGGTGGTGGCGGGTTCCGGCCAGGGATACTGACACAAGTTATGTTGAAAACTGACATTAAGGGTTGTTTTTTGAAGCCTTTGAAAGATCAGACTTTGTCGTTATGCAGAAAATCATAAAACGGGCGTGAAGCGAGGAGGCCCGAGGTGCCGGATTCGGGGTCGAACCAGACATGATTGTGATTGTAGAGGAACGAGTCGGGCATGATCTGGCCCTGGGCGTCGACTGCGAACCAGCCGAGAATATTGTAGATCGGGATTTCGGGCAGGTCTGAGAGGAAGCAGCGGGGGTCGATCACTTCCAGGCGACCATCGGGGCTGTTTCGGGCTTCATCGCGCAGGTAGGGGTTGTGAATGAGCACCTGGTTCATGAACCGCGAAACTTCTTCAACGAAGGCGAGATTGAACTGAAAGGTGGCGGGATTGAACTGGCCTTCCGGGCCGGGCTGGAACCGGCCGACGATTGAGCGGACGTCGATGCCGACCGAGCCGGCGTGGACAGGATCCTGAAAACAGATCACATGGTGGTGGCCCGAGCTGTCGTCAAGTTCATAAACCATAAGCAGGGGCAGGGCATTGGGGGTTGTCATTCGGGTGGCCTGTGGCTCGCGGGGTTGTTCTGATTGCATTCAGATAAATTGTAGGAAAAGAAT
>JBJTRR010000937.1:0-18784 GCA_046076185.1 bacterium
AAACAGAAAGAATAAAATGCAATTTGCTTAACTGATTGCATTAATATTTGATAAAACCCTCTCGGGGAAGCTGGCAGTAAGGCTGGCTTTGCCCTGGGAGGTGGTGTTTTTATGGGTTACCCAGAATATTAACAGGCAGTGTTTTTACATTCAGCCGACCCTGACGCGAACATCCATGGCACGATGAACGATTGCATTTTCGATGACATTTCTCGGGATTGGCAGACCGGCTGCAGCGATGAGTTGGGGGTTACAGTCGATCAGCGTTGCTGGCTTAATTTTGTACGGTTCATGTCGAACAAGAGCTTTCCGGATTCGCTGGCGATGTTGCGAAAAAAGGGCATAGCGTTCCACCAGAAAATGCTCAAGCGTATCGGCTTTGGCTTCCTGATAGGGCCCTGGCGGAATTTCAGCCTGAACAAACGAGCTGACAGGTGCCGGATCAGGCCATCGGCGAATGCTTCCGGCGGCGAAAATCGTCTTGCCATCGGCATGATGATGCTGATTGAGCCACATATTGGCCCGATGGTATTTCAGGCCATAGCCCAGACGGGCGGCGACGACAGCAAAGGGGTTGGCGGCTTCAAGGCTGAAGAACCAGACGGCACGGTCAGCGGTGTTCTGGGCTTGATCCTTGTGTCTGACATAGGTGCGAAGATTGGTTTCAAGCGTGTGCGAGAGATAGGGCAAAGCGGGCAGACCAACGGGGCGAATGCCCGACATGCGGAAAGGCACAAGCCCAACCCAGGCTTTTCCCTGATACAGGTCGGGTTCGAGTTTGGGAGGCAGCACAGCAGCGATGGCGGCCGGGTCGATTTCCCAGTGAATGAAGAGAATATCGCACCAGTTCTGCCAAAAGCGTTGGCGGAATGGTTCAGGCGAATGATTTTCAGGTTTCATACAGGTTCAACAACAGACCAATTCAGGTATTCAAAGTGCTGAGATCAAAGGATATTAAATGAACGGTTGCGTGTTGGCAAGGGCCGTTGGTGGTGGCGGGCCGGTTGCATTTTTTACCAATTCGGCAGATCTGTTGAGACTATGGCCGCGAGTTGGTAAGATACATGCAGGGCAATGGTAAATCTTATGCCTTGGCCCCTTCACCCTTGGTATATCAGTCTCTGCAGGGAGTTTACCGGACATGTCCACCGCGGGTTCACCACGACGTTTGCTTCTGGTTGAAGACAGTTCGACGATGCGCCGGATGATCTCAACGCTTTTGGGCGACGAAGGTTATGTGGTTGAAACGGCGGTTGACGGGGTGGATGGTTTGGCGAAGGCCCGGGAAAAGAACCCTGAGTTGATTCTGACCGACTATGAAATGCCCGAGATGGATGGGCCGGGGCTGTGCCGGGCCCTGAAGGAAGACCCAGTGCTGCGCACAACGCCGGTGATCATGCTGACAACGCTGGGCGCCACCGACAACAAACTGACGGGCCTGACAGCGGGTGCCGACGACTACATTCAGAAGCCTAAAAGCCCTGACGAAATTCGCGAACTTTTTGCCAGAATCAAGGCCCGGCTGCGAATTGCCGACTTGTCGCAGGAACTGGCCGAGCGCAACCGCCTGCTGGAATCGGCCCACAAAAAGCTGACCTTCGAGCTGGACCTGGCCCGCAAGGTGCAATTCGCCCTGATGCCGAAGCCGCCCAAAGCCCGCGGCCTGCTGAAAATGGCGGTGCGTTACAAGCCGGCCAACAAGCTGGGCGGCGACGTTTATGACTTTTTTCGGCTGGATAAGGAACGCATTGGCGTGCTGGTGGCCGATATTTCAGGTCATGGCGTGAACTCGGCGATGCTTTCAGGCATGGTGAAAAGCCTCTCTTCAGCCCTTTCGTCAGCGGTGATCGAGCCGGGCGAGCTGATGGCCGGCCTGGATGTTCAGCTTGAGAATTATTTCCCGGATGGTTATTTCTGCACAGGATTTTATCTGATTGCCGACGAGACGACCGGCCTTCTGCGTTATGCCGGAGTGGGCCATCCGCCGGCGATTATTGCAGGGCCCGACGGTGTGCGAACGCTGGATTCCAACCCCGGCCTGCTGGGCGTGGGCATGGTTGACGGCACAGCCGGCGCGACCGACCGACTGCAGCCTGGCGAATCGCTACTGATCTTTACCGACGGCCTGCCCGACGCAGCCACACCCACAGAAGAGATGTTTGGCGAGGATAGGATCAAGAAGCTTCTGGATGCGAACAAGACCAAGACGCCGGACGAGATTCTGACCGAGTTTGAAAAAGCTGTTGCAACCCATGTGCATCCGGGAGCAGCGGCCGACGACATCAACATGGTGCTGATTCAGTATCCTGCCGAGTGAGCTGACCAGGGAGCTTCGGAAATCGCGTAATTTCTGGACATCCACGAAATATGAGCTAGACTTGAGCAGATGACAAATCAGCCTGTAAAGCTAAATAATGATTATTTAGTGTCGTCGCTTTGATGGAGCAGAATCTCCCCCGATTGCTCATTCAAGCCGTGGTGGTTCCTTCGATGAATGCCCAGACCCTTACGGTCTCAGGACCGGTGACAATCTATGAAGTGAGCGAGTGGCGGGAGCAGTTTCTGGCTTCCGTCAGAACCGGCACAATCCTTAATGTTGACCTGCACACCTCAGGCCCGTGGGATGCTTCAGGGCTGCAATTGCTGATTTCTCTGGTTTTAACGGGCCAGCAGCGAGATTGCAACATTCGGTTTCAACTCGTTCCGAAAGTATGCCGAGAATTAGCCAAGAGGGCTGGCCTTCAAAACTGGCTGGCTGAACATTCGGATTCCGAGCTTTGACAGAAAACCGCCGGTTTTCAGGGTGGCTGATGCATGGCTGCGGTCATTTTGCATGTGGACGACAGCCCATCGATTCGCCACTGGGTGACGCATGTTCTTTCAAAGCCTGATGTTAAGGTGATCTCAGCCGTTGATGGTGTGGATGCCCTGAACATCCTGGCTACAACCGAAGTTGACCTTCTGCTGAGCGACCTTGAGATGCCGCAGGTGGATGGCCTTGAGCTTGCCACAGCCGTTCGAAACTTCCCTCAACACAAATACTTACCGATACTTATCCTGTCCACCCGCAAGGCGGCGGATTTCCCCGCCAAGATGCGTGAGACAATCACCGGCTGGGTTTCCAAGCCGGTAAATGCCGAGGATCTTCGCCGCTGGGTGAATCGTCTGCTACCAGGCTAAGTTATTGATTTACATTCACTTAAGCCTGGTTATTATTTTGGAAAGAGCTTAAACCCCTGCATGTTTGTTTTGATTCGGTAGAGGCTGACACCGGCCATGATATAAAGCGTGCCTGAATCTGCTCCACCAAACTCGCAATTGGCTGGTGCTTCAGGAGTTGGGATCATTCCCCGCAGCTTGCCGGAAGGCTCAAAGACCCAGATGCCGGCCTTGTCATCTTTTCCGGCTGTAGCCACAATCAGGCCATCTTTCGTGACAGTCATGCCATCAATGCCCCGGCCATCGCCAAAGTCATGTAACACCCTGCCAGGCTTGGTGTTACCCTCATCATCAAGCTCGCAGGCCAGAAGCACTCGTCGCTGGCCGCCATTATCAGCCACATAAAGCGTTTTTCCATCAGGGCTGACCACCAGGCCATTTGGCTTGTAAGCACCTGTATTCAGACGGGTTACAGTGCCGTCAGGATC
Organism: bacterium; assembly: GCA_046076185.1. Classification (GTDB taxonomy): domain Bacteria; phylum Planctomycetota; class Planctomycetia; order Isosphaerales; family Isosphaeraceae; genus QWQI01. Next base: position 3,648 of record JBJTRR010000937.1, read on the forward strand.
AATACGGAAGACCGCTTCGAAATCAAGCTCGCGAGGCTCGTCTCCAACGTATCGAGGATCACTGAAATAAACAGGACCGGCTGCATCTACGGCAACATCATTCGGGCTGTTAAACTTTTTGCCCTGATAATTATCGGCAAGAACCTCAATTTTGCCGGTTTTCAGGTCGGTTGCTGTAATTCGGCGGTTTCCGCCTTTGTTAGCACCTTCGGCGGCAATCAGGCGGCCGCGGGCATCGAAAATCATGCCATTTGAACGACCTGAGGGGTTACGAAACTCGCTGACCTGCCCTGTTTTCGGGTCATACTTCATCAGCTCATTACCGATGTCGGAGAAGTAAATCGATCCATCGGGCCCTTCGGCACCACCCTCGGTGAATTCACCCTCACCCCATAGCTTTTCAAGCTTTGTAGATGCAGGAACGATTGGCCTCTGATCCTGAGTTTGAAGGCTCAGTTCCAGCAGTTTCAGCTCTTCTCCCAGAATTGGCGGCTCGCCGGCGGCCACCAGCGTGCCGGATACCATTGAAAAAGCGGCTGTTCCCAGAAAATGGCGTCGGTGCATCTTTCCAGTCCTGTGCAAGTGGCCTGCTACGCATACGAATCACTCCTGTTTAACAAGATCGTCAACGGAAAACAAGCGGCCGCCAAAGGAATTGGCCTAACCTGGGTTGCCTTGGCGCACATATTGCTGTTAAGCTACGGCCACCAGATATTAAACGACATAACTACTTGTCAGACAATAGATACAGCGAATCATGAGCACCCCTCTTCAGGTCGAAAAATCAGGCCCGTTTGCCGAATTTGAATCCCACCACAAGCGTATGATCATCGCCGGAACCATCGGTAACGTGCTTGAATGGTACGACTTCGCCGTTTATGGCTTTTTCGCTCATGAAATTGGCCATGTCTTTTTCCCTTCCAATGACCCCGTCACCAGCCTCATTGCTGCCTTTGGGGCCTTTGCGGCAGGCTTTCTCATGCGGCCACTTGGGGCAGTCATCTTCGGCCATATTGCCGACAGCAAAGGCCGGCGGCTGGCGATGACTCTCTCGGTCCTGCTCATGGCATTTCCCACATTTATTATCGGGATTCTCCCGGGTTATGCCACGCTTGGTATGGCTGCCCCAGCCATTTTAGTGCTTATGCGCATGCTTCAGGGAATGTCAGTTGGCGGTGAATTCGCCACCAGCCTGCTTTATCTGGTTGAACACGCCCCGCCCGGCAAAAAAGCCTTTGCCGGCAGCTTCGGCGCTGCTGGGGCCACTGGCGGAACACTCGCCGGTTCGGCGGTCGGCGTGCTGGTTAATCGCATGTTAAGCCCTGAACAGGTTGCACTTTGGGGATGGCGGTTGCCCATGCTTCTGGGGTTGGCGGTCGGGCTTGGCGGGCTTGTCATCAGAAAACATCTTCCGGAAGAAAGTCAGCCGGTTGATGCGGAACAAACGCCACCGGTCAAAACGGCGTTTGTCGAACACTGGCGAGACATGCTGCGGGTCTCAGGTGTCATGGTGCTTGGCTCGGTGGGTTTTTATCTGATATTTGTCTTTCTGACAACTTATTTTTCGCAGATTGTGAAAATCCCACTTTCAACAGCACTTGAAATCAATACGCTCAGCATGGTTCTACTTATGATGCTCGTGCCATTTTTCGGCCATCTGGCTGATAAAATCGGCCCCGAACGCATTGTGCTTATGGTATCAATTCTTGCAATTCTCTTCAGCCTGCCGCTTTTCTGGCTGATGCATCACCAGAACCCATGGCTCGACCTGCTTGGCGAGCTTTGTTGCGTGCTGCTGATTGCCCCCTATCAGGGTGCATATCCGGCACTTGTCGTGAATGTGCTGCCTGAAAAAGCCAAATGCACAGTGCTTTCCGTCGGATTTAATCTCTGCGTGGGCCTCGTCGGAGGCACAACACCCATGATTGCAAGCTATCTGATCAGAAGAACCGGAAACGACCTTTCGCCTGCATTCTTTCTCATTTTCACGGCACTCATTACATTAGTCACAACCATAGGCTGGATGCGCGTGATGAAAACCCACAAACTTGTCATTAAAGCGAATAACTGAAGCCTGATTGCATTATGACAAACCAGAGCCATTGAAATGAAAACCGCAATTTACCACGGAATTGGCCAGCCCTTTGAAATTCAGGAAATTGCAATTGAGCCGGAAGGCGATCAGGCTATTATTCGCACAGAAGCCTGCACGCTCTGTTCCAGCGACCTGCACACAGTCACTGGCCGTAGAACCTCTCCAACACCGGGTGTGCTTGGGCACGAGGCGATTGGTCATGTCCTGCAATTGCCCAAAACGTGGCAGTTGCTAGATACGGCGGGAAATGCCATTGAAATTGGCCAGCGAATTGTGTGGGGCGTGGCAGCCAATTGTGGCGATTGCATTTTCTGCCAGAATGATATCCCCCAGAAATGTGTAAAACTGTTGAAATATGGGCACTGCATTCACCGGCCTGATACCATTCCCAAAGGTGGTTTGTCTGAACTTGTTGAAATTGTCAAAGGCACGCCGGTTACAAAACTATCTAATGAAATTCCGGCCGGAATGGCTTGCCTGGCCGCATGTGCCGGGGCCACTGTGGCGGCGGCGGTCAGGCTCTGCGGGAAATTCAATGCCAGGTCTGTTCTTGTGCTTGGCGGTGGTGTTCTGGGTGTAATCGCCTGCCGGATGGCGAAAAAAGCAGGTGCGGCAAATGTCATCTGTATTGAGCCCGATGCCCATCGCCGACAACGTGCCATTTTATTCGGTGCCGATATGGTGGTTGATCCGACAGATGTCCATACCGAATCTATCATCAAATCAATTTGTAATGAAGGCCATGGGGCTGATATTGCCATGGAATTCAGTGGTTCCAATGCCGCTTTTGAAACCGGGCTCAGGGTGCTGCGAACGGGCGGCCACTTTCTGCTGGCCGGGGCAGTTTTTCCGGCAGGGAAAGTGGCTGTTGAGCCGGAACAGATCATCCGCCGGATGCTTACGATTCAGGGGCTTCATAATTATGCACCGGTTGATTTGCAATCGGCAGTTGCATTTCTTGAAGATGAATTTAAATTCTCGCCGCAGCTTTGGGCCGGCTTGACTTGCCAGACATTTGAATTAACCGAAATTGATTCGGCTTTTGCCTGGGCTGCGAAAAATCCGGGTGTCAGGGCCGTTATTTCAATGGTGGGCGACAAAGGCGAGTAAGCGGTCGGGCGAGACCGATTTTATTTCAATCGGCGATAATCCACTGGCCACGGCTTTGTCATTCCACTGCTGAAATGAAACCGGGAAATCAAATTGTGTGACATGATCAATGATATTTTGTTGATATTCTTCCGATAATTGAATCCAGAAATGGCGAATCATTGCACAAAGGCGGGCGGAGTGGTCGTCGCGAGATTCATCACTCAGATGAAATGATTCAAATGCCATGAAAATTCCGCCAGGGTTCAGGCATTTTTTTACCGTATCAAACAGCTGGTGCAAGCGGTCGAAACCGAGATGATGGGCCACCAGGCCGGAATAAATGCAATCAAATCGCTGGCCGGTTGTCGCAAGATATTCCAGATAATCGCTCAGCACCAGGCGGGCATCGTTGCCAATCAGGCTGACAAATGATTTGGCTTTGTTCAATGCTTCGTGGCTTGAATCGACACCTGTATAATGACAATTCGGAAATTCGGCCAATACCTTTGAAGTGGAACGGGCATCACCACAGGCGAGATCAAGAAATGAAAACGGCTTTTCCGTGCCGAATTTCTCCAGCAATGCCCGATTCAATTCACGTTCGGCCATGCTGTGCCAAAGGCAGTCATGGTCAAGAATGGCCTGATAGGCCTTCCAGCCTGTGGTAAACAGGACAAAATTCCGGTCTGGCACGTTCATGATTTAATTTGATTCGTAGTCCCAGGCAGGTGTCCGGCTGATTTTCGAATCGGCCTGCATTTGCAAGGTCAGCGGTTTTATGCCGGGTCGGTCAATTGTCACTTTAGCCATATAGTTTGAACCATCGGGCTGCAGTTCCATTTCAAATTGCCAGCCTTTTTCGGCTGGTGGCTTCAGGCCAAGTTGCTGCAGGGTTGAAGCATATTTCTTTTCGCGGCCGTTATAGGCCTTCTGGCTGTCGTAAATTTCCAGCAGAAACCAACGGGCGGCCTGATCGTCGGCCAAGACTGGTTTTTTGGCTTCTTCGGCTGATTTGACAAACTTCACATGGCCCCAGAGTTCGGGCCGGTGCATGTCGATTCGGCCCTGGGGGCTCCAGACCCAGTTTTCTTCGGGAAAGCCCGGAATTTTCTTGTATTTTCCGTCCTTTTCCACAGTGTGTCGCCACTCTACGCGTGAGAAATTCACTCGCCAGGTGTCGCCGGCGGCGGGCGGGCTGCGGCGGGCGGCAAATTCGGCCAGAACTTTCCACGGAATGGCCCATTCCACCGTCCAGGCTGTGTCAATGTCCGACGAGTCGTTCAGGGTGCCTTCCACGGCCACGGCGGTTTTCAGGCCTGGCACTTCCCATTCGTTAAGTGCTGGCCCGCCATCACGATAGGCCTTCACCAGCCGCAGATCCCACTCGGTGTTCAGGGCATTGATTTCCAGCTCAAGATATTGGTGATTGTCGGCATCGGGGTCGATGAAAATCTCAAAATCGTTGTCCTGAAAGATTACTGAGTCGTGTTTGGTCAGGGTGCCCCAGACGTGCGGCTCCTCAAGCCGGGCACCGACATAAAAATAGTCGTTATCCCATGTCATTTTGGCACGGGTGCGATAGCGGGGGGCGGGTCGGGCCTCGCCCTGAATGTCGCCAAAGTCTTCAGTCCAGGCGGCCTGCTGCCAGGCAGGGTCGTCAAGCTTGCCGTCAATATTCAGGGCTTTTTCGCTGAAAATGGCCGAATAGCCGCGGGGATGAACGACTTTGCAGGTGGCGTTGGGGGCGACCCTGGGCTGATTTTCCTGGCCAGTGAGGGCCAGACCGCTGAAAAGCATGGCCATGAGGCAGCCTGAGAGGTATTTTGTGGGAGTCAACGGGAAGCTGTGGGACATGGCCGCCTCAAAAAGTTGGTTGGGGGTCGTGCTGGACATTATTGGCGTCAATTTCGACAGATTCCACCAAAATAACCGATTGCCGGGTGTCGTCAAAGGGGCAGCCGATGGGTTAGGATAGGACTCGTGCAAAAGATCGGGCAGCATTCTCTCCAAATTCGATCGCAAACCGGGAGGCCCCAGCGGTGACCCCTCGCGAAGTTCTGGCCCTGATTAGGCAGCGTGAAGTCTCAACAGTTGACTTGCGTTATATGGACTTTCCTGGCGTGTGGCAGCATTTTGCCATACCGGCCGATGCCCTTACGGAAGAAGCCTTTGAAGAGGGTTTCAGCTTCGACGGTTCGGCCGTGGCCGGCTGGCGTGCCATTAACGAAGAAGAGCTGCTGGTGGTGCCGCAGCCTGAAACGGCCCTGATCGACCCCTTCATGACCCGGCCAACCCTGGCGATGGTCTGCAATATTCAGGACCCGATCACGCGGCAGGATTACGACCGCGACCCACGCAATATTGCACGCAAGGCCCTGGGTTACTTGGAAGGCACGGGCATTGCCAACCGGGCCGAGATTTTAACCGAGCTGGAATTCTTCGTTTTTGACGACATCCGCTTCGGCCAGAATGTGCATGAGGGCTATTATCACATTGATTCGGTCGAGGGCGACTGGAACAATGGCCGGAAGGAATCGCCCAACCTGGGCTATAAGCCGCGAACGGGCTTCGGCAACTTTCCCTGCCCGCCCACCGACACCTTTGCCGAGCTTCGCACCGAGATCACCGCGATTCTGGCCGAATGCGGCATTCAGGTGACAAACCATCACCACGAACTGGCCACGGGCGGGCAGTGTGAAATTGACCTGGCACCTGCCGACCTGCTGCAGCATGCTGACCAACTGATGCTGGCCAAGTATATTATCCGCAATGCGGCCCGCCGTGCCGGCAAAACCGCAACATTCATGCCCAAGCCGCTTTACGACGATAATGGGTCGGGCCTGCACACCTATTTTTCGCTTTATCGCGACGATGTGCCGCTTTTCCCCGGTTCAGGCTATGGCGGCATGTCGGAACTGGCGATGTATGCCATGGGCGGGATCATCGCCCACGCCCCTGCCCTGTGTGCTTTCGGCAACCCGACAACCAACAGTTATAAGCGGCTGGTGCCGGGCTTTGACGCGCCGACAAAACTTTCTTACAGCCGTCGTAACAGGTCGGCGATCATTCGCCTGCCGCTGCACAACCCGACCCCGCAGAGCCGGCGGCTGGAATATCGCTCGCCGGATGGGGCAGCCAATCCGTATCTGCTGTTTTCAGCGATGGTGATGGCGGCGATTGACGGAATCCAGCGGAAGATTTCGCCTGGCGACCCGCTGGATAAGGATATTTACGACCTGAAGCCGGAAGAGCTTGAGAACGTGCCCACGACGCCGAGATCGCTGGATGCAGCGATTGAGGCCCTGAGCCGTGATAACAGCTTTTTGCTGAGTGGCGATGTTTTTACTTCAGATGTGATTGACACGTGGATCTGGTACAAGCGTCAGCACGAGGTGGAAGCCGTGCGGGTGCGGCCGCACCCGTGGGAATTCGCTCTCTATTTTGACTGTTGACCGATGGGCCGGGATGGGCACGATGCCGATGTGGAAAAGTGGCCTGTTTTGCCTGATATTTCTGGCCCTTGCCGGCTGTGGCGAGGTGGGCGAGCCTGTGAAGGCCGACCGGCTTGAGCGCGACCAGGCCCAGTGGGCGAAGGCGGGTGTGGCCGATTACAACCTGGAATGGCAGTCGATTTCAAGCCGGAATCAGTCGATTTACCGGGTTTATGTGCGTGGCGGCAAGGTGCAGGCCGTGCGGCTGTTTCGGCCGGATGGCAAGGAAATTGCATTAAAGCCGGCCGATGTGGAATTTTATTCGGTGCCGGGCCTGTTTCGCACAATTCGCGAAGAATTATTGCAATCGCAACTGCCGCAGCCATTTGGCCAGCCGGCGGGCACGACAGTGATTCTGACGATGAAAAGCGACCCGGCGCTGGGGTATCCGACACTATACCGGCGAGACATTTTCGGCGTGGACGAGCGCATGGGCATTGACGTGACTTCATTTCAGGCGACATCGGCCGAGATTCCACCGGCCGACCCGCCTCGCTGAAATACAATTTCATAATACAATTGCATTTCAATTATAATACATATTGACGGAGCGCAAGCAGCAGCCCATGGAGAAGAAGAAAAAACCGCAGGCCGGTGAGACGCTTTCTCTGCCGACCAACAGCGACGACCAGGCCAGAGCGTGGTCGGAATCAGCGGCACGATATGCCGATGAATTTCTCGACCCGTTTCGGGATCATGTTGATAACCCGTTATTGAAATTGATATTGGAAATTGACCCTGAGAAGGCCCGGCAAATGCATGTGGCCGACCTGGGCTGTGGCACGGGGCCGCTGTTGCCGCACTTGCTTGAGAGGTTTGGCAAGGTTTATGCACTTGATTTTGCCGAAGAGATGCTGGCGGCCTGCCGCAAGCGGCTGGGGGCGAAAAAGGCGGCGAAAGTTGCATTTCTGAACCGGGCCATGCACGAGCTTGACGACCTGGGCGAGAGCCTTGACCTGGCATTTTCAGTGAATTCGCTCGTTATGCCTGACTTGCGCGTGGTTGATAAAACCCTGCGCAAGATATTGCAATCGCTTCGGCCGGGCGGGCAATTCATGGGCGTGGTGCCTTCAGTGGATGGCATTCATCATCACACGCTGATGCTGTGGGATGCCTATCTTGATGCCGGTTATGCCATGGACGAAGCCGAGCGGCTGGTGGCCACACACATGGAGCACCATTTATATGATTTTTCGCTGGGGCGATTTCAATTCGGCGAGCTTTACCAGAAATTCTGGCAGCCCGATGAACTGAAATATCATTTGAAGAAGGCCGGTTTTACGGATATCAGACTGGTCAAGCTTGAATATCCGTGGGATGATTCACTGGCCGGTTACAAGCAGCTGAAAGAGCATCCGCGAACGTGGGACTGGACATTTACAGCCACACGGGCTTAATGCAATTGCATTTCGCGGGAATCAGGCCAGCACGCCCCTGACAACCTTGCCGAAGATGTCGGTCAGGCGGAAGTCGCGGCCCTGAAAGCGGTAAGTCAGCCGTTCGTGATCAATGCCCATCAGGTGCAGCATGGTGGCATGAAGGTCGTGCACATGCACACCGTCTTTCACCACGTTATAGCCAAATTCGCAGGTCTGGCCCCAGGTGGTGCCGCCCTTCACGCCGCCGCCGGCCATCCATGCCGAAAAGCAGCGGGGGTGATGGTCGCGGCCATAATTGCCGGGCGAAATTTTGCCCTGGCAGTAGTTTGTCCGGCCGAATTCGCCGCCCCACACCACCAAAGTATCTTCAAGCAGGCCCCGTTGCTCAAGATCAAGCACCAGGGCGGCCGAGGCCTGATCCGTCTTTTTGCACTGGGCCGAAAGGCCGCCGGGCAGGCCGCCATGCTGATCCCACCCCTGATGGAAAAGCTGAATGAAACGCACGCCGCGCTCAGCCAGGCGACGGGCCATCAGGCAATTGGCGGCGAAGGTGCCAGGCTTGCGCGAGTCTTCGCCATACATGTCGTAAATATATTCAGGTTCTTTGGTTAATTCAGTCGCTTCGGGCACGCTTGACTGCATGCGGAAGGCCATCTCATATTGCGAAATACGGGCCTGAATGTCGGGGTCGTGGGTTTGGGCTTCTTCAAGCTCGTGAAGCTGCCGCAGGTGGTCAAGCATGTCTCTTCGTGATGATGCACTAACCCCAGGCGGATTATTGAGATAAAGCACGGCATCCGTCGATGCGCGGAACTGCACGCCCTGATGCCGCGACGGCAGAAAACCCGAGCCCCAGAGCCGGGCATAAAGCGGCTGATCGCCCTGCCCTTTGGTGATCAGCACAACATATGTCGGCAGGTTTTCGTTTTCACTGCCAAGGCCATAGTCGATCCACGCACCGACCGACGGCCGCCCGGCAATCTGCGAGCCTGTCTGCAGAAAAGTGATCGCCGGGTCGTGGTTGATGGCCTCGGAATGAAGCGAATTGATCACGCAGATTTTGTCGGCAATGCGGGCTGTGTGGGGCAGCACATCGCTGATCCACGTGCCGCCCGGGCCATGCTGCTTAAAGCCTGTAAACGACCCCACCAGAGGCAGTTGCGACTGAAAGCCCGACATCCCCGTGAGCCGCTGGCCCATGCGCACCGAGGCCGGTAAATCCTGCCCCTGCATTTTATTCAGAAGTGGTTTGTAGTCAAAGGTTTCCAGATGGCTTGGGCCGCCGCTCTGGAAGAGAGAAATCACCCGCCTGACTTTCGGCTGATGATGAAATTCATGCATGGTGCCCGCCGCCGATGACGCGGCACGGGCTTTGGCAGGGTCGGCAAATATTTCTGCAAGTGCCATGCCGCCAAGACCATAGGCAAAACGGCCGAGCATCTCGCGGCGGGATAAATGGCGGGCGCTTTCAGGGCCGGTGCAGGCGTGTGGCAAAGCGTGGTTTGACATGGCGTATCTCTTGATCTGGTCAGCGTTTGATCACAAACGGGTCGAAATTGAACAGGGCCAGAATGGTGTTCGTGAAGGCGGCATGATCGGCGGCGGGAAGCGATTCGTCGCGTTTGGTTTCGCCCACGGCCAGCAGTTCCCGGGCCTGTTTCTCGGCTGAGGCAAACTGTTTCTGCTGAGAGTTCCGCAAATCGGCCAGAATGCGTTGCTGGCGATCATCCGCAACATGGCTGGTGCAAAGACGATAGGCCTCGGCAAGCTGCTCATCGGTCTTGCCCGGATATTTCTTCATCAGTTTTTCGGCGAGCACGCGGGCTGCCTCAACAAATTGCGGATCATTCAGCGTGACAAGAGCTTGCAGCGGTGTCGCCGTGCGTTCACGCTTGACCATGCAAAATTCACGGCTGGGGGCGTCAAAGGCCATCATGGAAGCCGGTGGAGCGGTGCGTCGCCAGAAGGTGTACATGCTTCGGCGGTAAAGACTTTCGCCATGATCCTGCCGATACGATTTGCCCGTGCCCGAGTCTTCCCAAAGGCCAGCCGGCTGGTAGGGCTTCACGCTTGGCCCGCCCGTTTTTGGCACCAACAGGCCGCTCACAGCCAGGGCGTTGTCGCGAATCATCTCGGCCGAAAGCCGGTAACGCGGCCCGCGGGCCAGCAGCCGATTTTCGGGGTCGGTCGTATAAGTGTTTATGTCAGAAGGAATTGACGACTGCCCATAGGTGGCCGAGGTCAGAATCAGCCGAAGGGTGTGCTGCAGGTTCCAGCCGTTTGAGACGAGGTCGCGGGCCAGCCAGTCGAGAAGGGCGGGATGGCTTGGCTCCTGCCCCTGATAGCCAAAATCTTCAAGGGTGGCCACGAGCCCCCGGCCAAACGCAAGCATCCAGAGGCGATTGACAATCACGCGCGATGTCAGCGGATGGGACGGGTCGGTCATCCACTGAGCCAGGCCCAGACGAGTGCGCGGCAACGATGCATCAAACGGGAAAATGGCAGCGGGAATATCAGGCGTGACCTCCTCACGGGGCGATGTATATTCCCCCCGGTGAAGGATATACGTCTTGCGGCGCGGCCCCGGCCACTCGTTCATCACCATGATCTGCGGCACTGCCGCAATCAGGTCGTTTTCCTCCTTACGGAGCTTGGCAAGCTTCTCGGTGATGGCTTTGGCGGCCGGGTCACTGCCCGTGGCCAGAACGTGGCGAGCAACAGTGGCGGCGTCGGTTTCGACCTTAACTCCCGCCACTTGTGCTACTTCCAGCGGTGAAAGCTCGCGGTTGAAAACTTCCAGATCGTCAATCTGGCCCCCTTGAAAACCGACATCACGGAATCGGGCCCCCAGTGTCAGCCAAAGTTCGCCGCCCGAATCGCCCCACTCGGTCCGGTGCGTGATGTCGCGCGTCAAATGATCGCGAACAACATCCACCGGCTCTTCCACGCCATTCATAAAAAGATGCAGGCCGGCAGCATGGCTGGAACCATCGTAAGTGATCGTAACTTGCGACCATTTCTTAAGTTCAATCGCCCTTCGGCCGCGAACCGAGATGGCATCGCCCGGCCAGAAATGGATGAGCGAAACCACGGGAACGCCGTTATCAAGCACCAGGCTATAGCCACGATAGGCCGAGTCTTCGGCGGCCCGGCTGGCATGCAGCACGATGGAGCGGGCGACATGCTTTTCAGGATTGAGCCAAAGACTTATAGTGAAAGGTGTTGTGCGACCAAATGCCCCGGCCTTGTTGCAGGTGAAGGCGTCGTCGCCACCGAAGCGGATGGACTGGCCCGAACCAGTGCGGCCGGTGTCGGGGCGATAATCGCCGGCGGGTTTGAGGTCGTCAAAACGAAATTCATGGTCGGCCTTGGGCCGGGCGACTTCAGGCGATTTCCCGTTGGGGCGATAATCGGCCAGCCACTTGGAAAGCTTGGCCTCTTCAGCCTTTATCTCGTTTTTTATCTGCCTGTGCCGCGATTCCTGATCCTCTTTGTAAAGTGGCAGGGCGGGTGTGGGCGCGGTTTCGGTGAAGTGGCTGTAAAGACCGTGTTCATCAATATTTGCAAAAAACGCGCTGATGCTGTAGAAATCCTTCTGGGTGATCGGGTCGTATTTGTGGTCGTGGCATCGCGAGCATTCCATCGAGAGACCAAGAAAGGCTGTGCCGAGGGTTCGCACGCGGTCTGAAACATACTCGGCCCGGAATTCCTCTTCAATCGAGCCGCCTTCGTTCGTCTGCCGGTGCAGGCGGTTGAAGGCTGTGGCCAGTTTCTGGTCGCGGGTCGGTTCGGGCAGCAGGTCGCCGGCGACTTGCCATGTCAGAAATTTGTCGTAAGGAAGATTCGAGGAAAAGGCTTTAATGAGCCAGTCTCGCCAGGGCCAGGTGTGCATGTCGCGGTCGGCCTGATAACCGAAAGTGTCAGCAAATCGGGCCACGTCAAGCCAGTCCATCGCCATGCGCTCGCCATAGGCCGGCGAGGCGAAAAGCCTGTCAAGCACAGCATTTCGGGCAAGATCTTCAGTGCGTTTGTCGGCCAGAAACTGGTCGGTCTCGGCCAGGGTGGGCGGCAGGCCGGTCAGGTCAAAAGTCACGCGGCGAAGCCAGGTGGCACGGTCAGCCTGGGCAGCGGGCCTGAGCTTTTCGGTGCTCAGCCGATCAAGCACAAAGGCATCAACCGGGTTTCGGGGCCAGTTCTTATCCTCTTTAACGGCTGGCACTTCCACCTTACCGGGCAACTTCACAAAGGCCCAGTGCGGCTCGTATTCGGCCCCCTGCACCACCCAGTCGCGCAGCTTGGCTTTTTCTGTGGGGCTCAGCGGTTTTTTGAGCTTTGGCGGCGGCATGATTTCGTCAGGATCATCAGAATTGATCCGGGCGAGGATTTCGCTCTGGTCAAGCTTCTCAAGATTCAAAACGCCGGCTTTCACAGCCTCGTCGCGCTGGTCGAGCCGCAGGTCAGCCTTTCGGGCGTTTTTGTCGGGTCCGTGGCAGGTGAAGCAGCGGTCGGAAAGCAGCGGCCGAATATCGCGGTTAAATCTAAGCCTGGCCGCATCTTCAGCTCTGGCTTGAGAACCGATCGGCTGAATCAGCAAAGCGAAAAAAAAGAGACAGGCTGAACTGGTTTTTGGAATTTTCATGTCGGGTCGCTGCGTCAGGCAGGTCTTTGGTGGGCAGTACCTACTAAATTATAACGTGGCGGGAGTCTATGTTCCAACAAGTCGCCAATTTCAACCACGGCTGTCGCGTGTGACCAAGGCAATCTACTTTTTTTGAGCCCACATGTTCACGCCCGAACCGATGATCAGGTTCTGGTCATAACACCATTCATAAAGTCGCCCGGTTTTTTCAGGCCGAAGTTCCACAGGCTCGCTAAAGCCTTCCTCTACAAACCATTGCCTCAGCTCGGCCAGGCTATGATGGCTTTGATACTGGGGTGCATACCAGTCGTAGTTGTCGCAGATTCGCAGGCCGCGGTCAGCGAAAGTGCTGAAATTAATGATTTTACTGCCCACCTGCTTCAGCACGGGCACCCGGCCGGGAATTTCAAGAAGGCGGGCCCAAGCCTGAATTGCTTTGTCGGGCAGGCGGGTGGTAACGCCACGCAGGGCAGAATTGGCTAACTCCTGTGGCAGTGTGTTTTTACGATAAAGCCACACAGCCATGCGGCCGCCCGGTTTCACGGCTCTGGCTACGCGGGCAAAGGCGCGGCGGGGGTCGGGGCAATGGTGCAGAACACCTATGGAATAAGCAAAATCGAACGATTCGGCGGCGATGGGTGGGTTCAGAAGGTCGGCCTGGGCAATGACGACATTCGGCATTGACCGGCAATTTTCGCGGGCTTTGTCAACAGCGCTGGAAAGATCAAGGCCCACGACGTTCGCGCCGGCATGGCCCAGAAGGCGGGCGTAACGGCCACCGCCGACACCGGCATCAAGTACTTTCAGGCCAGAGAGTTCATCAGGGTTCACCCCGGTTTTGGCCTGAAAGGTGGCGGTGTCCATCTCGGGCCTGACGACGTCGTAGCGGTTCCACTGAATGCCGAAGCTGTTGATATAGGCTTCGCCCGCGAACCGGGGAATGCCTCGAACCAGCGGAAACCGGTGTGGTTCGCCGGCTTTGCAGCAAATTTCGGTTTCACTGGCCAGAGCCAGACCCGAGCCGCATTGCGGGCACCGCAGCAGGGAAAAATCAGGGGTTGGGTGAGGTGTCGTCGATGTCAAATTTTGCCTGCGAGTATTCAAATGCCCATGCCGCCACACGTTCCAACACCTGCTATGATAACAATATGTGCAAAATCCTTCACGATTCCCAGTCAGGCGAAAAGCCAGGGCGACACCTTCACTGATGCCCCGGGATCATTCACAAGATCATTCTGAACAGAGACTTGGGAAAGCCGGCAGGGCTTCGTTGGAAGCCTGGCTTGCGCCTCATTTCCACCAACTTTTTACATCGGCCGGGCCAGCCACCTGCGTTGTCGGAATCTCGGGCGGGCCCGACAGTGTTGCACTTATCCTATTATTAAATAACATCTTACCGCAATTACGACTGGTGGCTGCACACATGAATCACCATGCCCGCCAGGGGGCTGATGCCGACCAGAATTTTGTTGCGGGGCTGGCACAAGAACTGGGCGTGGCGATCGAAATCGGGCACTTTCACGCCATGCGAAAGAGCCATTTTGAAGCCGATGCCCGCAAGGCCCGGCACCAGTGGCTGGAAGATGTTGCGCTGAAACATCAGGCTGGCTGGGTTGCCACAGCCCACACGCTTGACGACCAGGCTGAGACACTTTTGATGCGATTGGCGCGAGGCACTGGGCCAACCGGGCTGGCGGGCATTAGGCCGGTTCGTCGCCTGAAAAAATCGGGCGTGAAGCTCGTCAGGCCCCTGCTTGGCGTGACCAAAAGCTCTATCCTGCAATATCTTGCGGAAACAGGTCAGCAACACTGTATCGACCCGACCAATACAGATGCTGAGCAGCAGGACCGCGCCTGGGTGCGGCATGTGCTTTATCCACTGATGGCCGAACGCCTTAACCCGCAATTGAATCATTCCCTCGCCCAGGTTGCCGGGCTGATGGCGGAAGAAGAAGATGGGCTGGAAAGGCTGGTGCGGGCCACCTTTGCCAGTTTAGCGCAAGTGTCTTTTGATAAAGATGTTGTGATTATCGACCGGCAGCAGTTTTCAACCACAGGCGAGGCCTGGATGCGGCGACGCTGGCTGCGACTGCTCTGGCAGGATCTGGGCTGGCCGATGGGGCCGATGGGGCTGGCTGACTGGCAAGGGCTTGAAGAATGGATGTCGTTTGCTGATAAGCCGTTGCATCGAAAGATCAGTAGCGATATTGATGCTGTGATTGATGGCGAGAGAATTGTTTTGCGATTGGGATCGCAGGCAATTTCAAAAACGGTCAGTGACGATGACAAGACGTTACAGAACAGGAACTTATGCGTTGAATGGCCTTGGCACGGGCGGGTGAATCTGGGGAATGAAGGCGAATTTCTGGAAGCCGTGGCCATGGCGCAAACCCTTGGCTTGGATGAGCTTAAAAGGCTTGACCCGAAAGAATTTGCCGTTG
>JBJTRR010000938.1:0-7429 GCA_046076185.1 bacterium
GAAAAAGCGATATGTCAGCACAAAACAGACTTCGCCAAAAAGAGCGACAAACGCCATGGCAAAAAAGCCTGGTGCTAAAGTGGGCAGACCCAGGAAAGGCTGATTCACCTCATCTGCCTTATCAACGTTAAGCTTGGGCTCCTGCAGGGGGCCCTTTTTTATTTCTACGTAACTAAAACGTAAGACAAGCAAACCGAACTTAAAGCAACAAGGATAATCTGTCTTGATATTGTGCGTCCCGGTGCAATAAACAAAACAAAATCGCTGAATAATCAGAAAAAGCATTAAAATCACAAACACAGAGTAACAATAGACCGTCAAGCTAAGAGCCAGATAATCAACAAGTTTCCCCTAGGTGTACAGGCCATCTAAAATTGATGCATACTTCTACAAATTCATGATTTATAGATCACAAACCAAGTTCTTCCCGAGATGATGAACATCGCTATTAAAACTAATTAGTTTCTTAAATTAGTTTAAGACATAAGTTAAATCGAAATCGAATGGCTCTCGAGCCCTGACTTATTCAACGTAAGTAAACTTATTGCACCTAGCCTATAAGCTCTGACTTGAGGCTTTGATTGTAATTCAAATCTCATTTTAAAAAATTTAATAGCCTGTTAATGATCTTGTATTCTTAGGATCTGAAAGAGTTTCTAAATGATGATTTCGAAAAAAACTTGGCAATCGCTTCCTGAGAGATTAATATTTAGTATGTAATCACCTCATGCCTTCTGGCTAACTGGTTTCGAATTCCCGTTCGAATCTCAAAATCAATGATTCCGCTCTGCTTTCTGGTTCATGCCAAGAACCAGAAACTGAATCCCCGGTTGGTCACCTCAATCAGGTTTGATATTCCGATGAATACCGCGACAATCGCCAAGACGAGCAATTTGATTTTCAGAATTCTTCTTGTTTCGGCATCGGCATTGAGCCTGAACAAAGCTGCATGTGCTGCCGATGAGAAGCCGCAGGGCTCCGGGTCAGCCGCGAAAATAAGCTTTCATAAGCAGATCAAACCAATCTTTCAGGCTAATTGCCAGGGGTGTCATCAACCCGCCAAAGCTCAGGGTGGTTATGTGATGACCGATTTCACGCGATTGATGCAGCCTGGTGATTCCAAAGAAAAACCGATCATCGCCGGCAAGCCGGATGATAGCTATCTGATTGACCAGATCACTGTGCATGATGGTAAGGCCGAGATGCCGAAAGATAAATCACCTTTGGCTGCTTCTGATACTGATCTTGTGCGGCAGTGGGTGGCTCAGGGTGCTGTCGATGATTCGCCCGCTGGAGGCGTCGCACGATTTGACCGGAAAAATCCGCCAGTCTATTCAAGCCCCGTGAATGTCACAAGCATTGACTTCGCTCCGGATGGCAAGACTCTGGCTGTCGCCGGATTCAATGAAGTGCTTTTGATCAACCCGGCAGATGGGAAAATCTTAAACCGGCTGATCGGTATGTCGCAGCGAATTGAATCCATACGGTTCTCGCCCGATGGCAAAAAGCTTGCCGTGGCCGGAGGTACACCCGCCCAGGCCGGCGAGCTACAGGTATGGGATATGGAGAACGGCAAACTGGCCGGTTCTATTCCCGTTGGTTATGACACCATTTACGGAGCAAGCTGGAGCCCTGACGGCACCAAGATTGCTGTAGGTTGTGGTGATAATTCGGTTCGTGCCTTTGATGTGAAGACCGGCAACCAGGTGCTTTTTCAGGGAGCCCACAACGACTGGGTGCGTGATACCGTTTTTTCGAAGGATGGGTCGCACCTGATGAGCGTGGCCCGCGACATGACTGTGAAGCTCACGGAATTAGCCACCCAGCGGTTTGTTGATAATATCACTTCGATTACTCCAGGCGCTCTCAAAGGTGGTATTCTGGCAATTGGCCGACACCCGCAGCGAGACGAGATTGTTGTGGCCGGGTCTGACAGCGTCGTCAAGGTTTATCGCGTTTTTCGACTGACCGCCCGGGTGATCGGCGACGATGCCAACCTGATTCGCAAGATGCCCGCAATGAACGGTCGGGTATGGAGTGTTGATATCAGCCAGGATGGTAAGCGGATTGTGGCTGGCTCGAGCCTCGACGGCAAAGGTCAGGTGCACGTATTCAATTATGAATTCGACACCTCGTTGCCTGAAGACATCAAGGCAATCGTCGCCAAGACCGGCCGTTCGCCAGAGGAAGCCGCCAAGCTTGAGGCTTACCTGACAAAAGATGTTAAGGTGATTTCACGGCTGGAAGTTCCAACAACCGGTATTTATTCCGTCAGTTTCTCTCCTGATGGCAAAACAGTGGCTGCCGCTGGCACAGACGGTAAAATTCGCCTGGTAGAAACGGAATCTGGCAACTTGATCCGCGAGATTGCCGCCCAACCTGCCATAATCAGAAATGTGGCTGCCCGTGCAGACGGTTCGTTACCGAAACGATTGACGATGGCTGTTTCGAACGAAGAACAGCCAAAAGGCTCGAAGCTCGTTGCCTTGTCGATCGAGCCCAAGTCCATTCAGTTAAGTGGTCCGTTTGATTACCAACAGGTCACATTGACGGGTCGCCTGGAGAATGGCGACACATTTGATGCCACCCGGCTTGCCCAGCCACGCCAGGCGAAAGACCTTCTGCAAATCAGCCCGACAGGTCTTGTTCAACCCCGGGCAAATGGCAAGTCAGACGTTGTTTTTGCGGTTGGTCAGGTGTCAGTCAGTGTACCGGTTTCTGTTGAACAGATGGGATCTGCCTCATCGGTTGATTATCTTCGCGATGTGACTCCCGTGCTTTCACGCCTTGGCTGTAATCAGGGCACATGTCATGGCTCGGCTCAGGGTAAGAATGGATTCAAGTTAAGCCTTCGAGGATATGATGCCATTTATGATGTGCGGGCTTTGACTGATGACCTTGCAGGTCGTCGAACGAACCCCGTGGCACCCGACAATAGCCTGATGTTGCAGAAGGCATCCGGTCAGGTTGCTCACGTGGGTGGCGTGCTGACTGTTCAGGGCGAAGCTTATTATGACACATTGAGGCAGTGGATTGCTGACGGCGCGAAACTGGATCTGAACCGTCCGCGCGTCGCAAAAATCGAGATTTTTCCGCAGAATCCCATCGTTCAGCTTGAAGGACAGAAGCAGCAGTTTCGCATTCTGGCCACCTATGCTGACGGAAAGATGCGGGATGTGACCCAGGAAGCTTTTCTTGAGTCGGCCAATACGGAGGTAGCAACGGCTTCTCAACGGGGTGCTCTGGTTTCGGCCCTTCGCAGAGGCGAGGCCGCCATGCTTGCCCGCTATGAAGGGGCATATACGGCCACGACACTAACCGTTATGGGAGACCGAACCGGTTTTGCCTGGAAAGAGCCAGAGTCGTGGAATCAGATTGATAAACTGGTTGCCGGTAAATGGCAGAGAATGAAGATTGAACCATCCGGACTGGCCGATGACGCGACATTCCTGCGTCGGGTTTATATCGACCTGACAGGACTTCCTCCAACGGCAGAAGAAGTTCGGGCTTTCCTGGCTTCAACCAAACCGACTCGCGAAAAGCGGGCGGAAGTGATTGATAAGCTCATTGGCAGTAAAGCCTTTGTTGAATACTGGACAAATAAATGGGCTGATTTGCTTCAGGTGAATCGCAAGTTTCTGGCTCCTGAGGGAGCGATGGCCTTTCGCGGATGGATTCGTGACCAGATTCAGAAAAATGTGCCTTACGACCAGTTTGTGCGTTCAATTTTGACGGCGACAGGTAGCACCAGGGATAACCCGGCCGCCAATTACTACAAAATTCTGCGCGACCCGGCCCCGACAATGGAGAATACGACCCATCTCTTTTTGTCGGTTCGGTTTAACTGTAACAAGTGCCATGATCATCCATTCGAGAAATGGACACAGGACCAGTATTATCAGACAGCGGCATTTTTCGCCCAGCTAGGGCTTGATAATGACCCGGCGAGTCAGGGCCGGACGATAGGCGGCTCGGCTGTGGAAGGGGCGAAGCCACTATACGAAATCGTGAAAGACCGGCTAAACGGTGAGGTGACTCACGAGAGAACAGGTCAGGTGGCAGCTCCGAAATTTCCATTCGATGTGAAAAAGGTTTCGATAACGAAACCGGTTGGCACATCGAAGGAACTGGCGGTGACAAAAACCGAAAAGCCGCTTGCATCATCACGCAGGACTGAGCTTTCGGACTGGCTTACCAGTCGCGAAAACCCATATTTTGCCAAGAGTTATGCCAATAGAATCTGGGGCTATCTCTTTGGGACAGGGTTGATGGAGCCCATTGACGACCTGCGGGCGGGTAATCCGCCTTCGAACCCGGAATTATTGAATTATTTGACAGATGAATTCATCAAGTCGAATTTCAATGTTCAGCACATGGTTCGATTGATCGCCAATTCGCGAACCTATCAGCTTGGTTACGAGTCTAACAAGTGGAATGAGGATGACCGGATCAATTATTCTCATTCACTTCCGCGGCGATTGCCCGCGGAAGTGCTTTATGACTCGATTATCAGCGTGACAGGCTCTTCCTCGAAATTCCCAGGCGTGGCTGCAGGAACCCGGGCGGCCGAGTTGCCTGATAACGGCGTGGAATTGCCATCAGGATTTCTGAATACCTTTGGCCGACCGGTTCGCGAGTCAGCCTGTGAGTGTGAACGATCCAGCGGCATGCAGCTTGGGCCAGTGATGGCCTTAGTCTCTGGGCCGACGGTGGCTGAGGCCATTGGCGATCCGGGCAATGCTCTGGTGAAGCTGACCAATGAGATCAAAGATGACAGGCAGCTGATCGATGCCATTGTGACGCGTGTTTTGAACCGGCCGGCCAAACCTGCCGAGATTGACGCGGCAATGAATTTGCTGGCTGAGATTGAGACTGACCACAAGACGCTTGAAACAGTGCTTGCCAAGGCCGAAGCCGCTTGGAAGCCACTTCGCGAAGCGAAAGAAAAGCAGCGTAACGATGCAATTGCAGCCGCTGAAAAGGCGGTGACAGCACGCATGGCAGCTTACGAGCCGATCAGGAAAAAAGCTGAAGAAGACCGGTCGAAAAAACTGGCGGAAGCCCAGGCGGCCTTGGCGGCCTATGACAAACAGTTACCGCAGAAAATTAACCAGTGGCAGCGTAAGCAGACAGAAGTGGAATGGGTGACATTGCGGCTGGAAGATTTTGAGCGCACACCGGGGGCTCAGTTCGTTCCTCAGGAAGACCGTTCCATCCTGGTTTCCGGCAAGCCTGATTCGGGTGATTACAAGTTCAAGGTCAATACAAACTTGCAGAATATCACCGCGATCCGGTTGGAAGCTTTGTCTGATTCGCGGTTGCCTTCCAATGGGCCAGGCCAGGCCGACAATGGGAATTTCGTGTTGAACGAGTTTCAGGTCACAGCCGTTTCGAAGTCTGACCCAAAGATGAAGAAAGATCTGGCTTTTGCCAAGCCACTTCAGGACTATGCACAGCAGTCATTTTCAACAGCGGCTCTGTTTGACAAGAATCTCGATCGTGGTAATGGCTGGGCCGTGCATCCAGCTACGGGCGTGACGCACTGGGCGACTTTTGAAACCGCTGAGCCTGTGGGCTTTGGTGGTGGAACGGAACTGCAGTTCACGATGGTTCAGCGGTTTGGCCAGAGGCACAATCTGGGTCGTTTCCGAATCAGCGTGGCTGTGGCTAAGAAGGATGTGGGGTTGAGCCTGCCCGAAGAATTCAGGGTAACGCTGGATACACCGCCACGACTTCGCAGCAAGCCACAGAACGATGCATTGGCTCGCTATTTCCGGACAATAGACGCCGATGGCCAGAAATTGCAGTCGGCTCTGGCTGAAGCACAGAAACCGGTTCCGGCCGATGCCGAGCTGGATATGCTTAAGAAGAAACTGGAAGTGGCAAAAACGCCCGTGGTTGATGATCCAAAACTGGTTCAGCTTCGGGAAGACGCCAAACAATCGGCCGCCCAGCGTGCCAACAAGCGTTTGACGGTGGCTCAGGACCTGACATGGGCCCTGATCAACAGCCCAGCGTTTCTGTTTAACCACTGATGTGTCAAGTTATGTGTAAGACTTGACCGATTCAACCTTTATCGCTAGTGTAGCCTGATACCGTATCACGATCGACCAACAAAAAATTCCAAAAGGGGGGCTAGTCTCATGCTTTTTCTTCCAGGCAGGCTTGGCAAGGATCTTTGCGACGGAGAACTCGGTCTGACCCGGCGTGACATCGTGCGGGTCGGCGCCAGTGGGCTTTTCGGGCTCCATCTGGGAAATATGCTGCAATTGCAGGCCCGTGGGGCTGAAATTGATAATTCTGGAAAATCAAGCGGCAAGCCTTCTGATATTACGCATGGTGGTGGCGGCCCCGGCTGGGGCAAGGCGAAGTCGATCATTCTGGTTTATCTGCAGGGTGGCCCATCGCATCTTGATCTTTGGGATCCGAAAGAAGGCGTGCCTGATAATGTCCGTTCGGTTTTCAAGCCAATCGACACCAAGCTGCCCGGCGTGAAATTCACTGAGATTCTGCCGAACCTGGCGAAAATCAACGACAAATTCACGATGATCCGGTCGATGTCTTACACGCCCAACGGGCTATTTAACCACACGGCCGCGATTTATCAGATGATGACGGGCTATACGACGGATAAAGTCAGCCCATCGGGTCAGCTTGAGCCTCCAACGCCGAAAGACTTCCCCAACTTCGGCAGCCAGATTATCAGGCTCAAGCCGCCTACCGAACCAATGCTGCCATTTGTGATGCTGCCTCGGCCGCTGCAGGAGTCGAATGTTGTCGGTAAGGGTGGCACGGCTGGTTTTCTGGGCCGGGCTTATGATCCTTACACGCTTTATCCCGATGGTGACGACATGGATATGGAGAAGATGTCGCGCATCAAGGTGGACGACCTGAAGCTGCCGGGCGATGTTTTTGCCGCACGGCTTGAACGCCGTGCCCGCCTGCGTGACGCGATTGACTCGGGCATGCCAACTATTGAGAAGGCTGTCGAAGAGTACAACCTGAACACCTATTACGACAAGGCCCTGAACCTTGTGATTTCTGGCAAGGCTCGCGAGGCGTTTAATCTTTTATCAGAACCCGATGATGTTCGCGATAAATACGGGCGAAATACATTCGGGCAATCGGCTCTGCTGGCCCGCCGGTTGATTGAAGCGGGCACCAGGGTGGTGGAAGTGGTTTGGCCGAAGGTCGCCAATTCCGACAACCATTCGTGGGATCATCACGTGGGTCTTTCGGAACGCATGAAGACTCGATCAGGCCCGATGCTGGATCAGGGTCTTTCGGCCCTGATTGATGATATGGACAAGCGAGGCATGCTGGAGGACACCCTGGTGATTGCCGTGGGTGAATTCGGCCGGAGCCCGCAGAAGGGCGTTAGCACATCGGGCAATGGCAACTCGGCTGATGGTCGCGACCACTGGCCATA
>JBJTRR010000939.1:0-1042 GCA_046076185.1 bacterium
AAACAAATTTTTGAAAAAATATGCGTTTTGATGCAAATCAAAGATATGAAAGTCGGGCGTGCCGCACTCTTCCAATCACCCAATGAATCTACTAAAATATGTTAATTCCTGCCAATCATAAACCGGCGAATGCAACCAGCAAATCTACAGGTATCTTCCCTCATGAAATCGACAATTCACAGCAAGCCTGCAAGGGCTCTCCTCATTTTGTGGGGAATGCTGATGGTTTTGGCCCCTGCCCGAACCAGCGGCCAGATTCCGTTGCCGCCCGAGCTTGACCGGCCCCGCGATGGCGATATGGTTGCCTGGATCGGCGATACGTTCGTCGAACGCGAGCCTTCCTACGCCTATCTTGAAACCTGGCTCACCACCCGATTTCCCAACCGGGCCTTCCGCATGAGAAATCTCGGCTGGTCGGCCGACACCGTCAAGTGCGAGTCGCGTGCCCGATTCGGTACCGCAAAAGATGGCTTTGAGCATCTGGTGAACACGCTGGCCGTCGTCAAGCCGACGATTGTCGTTCTGCAGTATGGCACCAACGACAGCCAGGCGGGTGCCATCGGGCTTCAGGAGTTCCTCAGCGATTATCGTCGCCTCATCTCTGAAATTCGCGGCCGGTTCAAGCCCCGACAACTCTTTCTGGCCACGCCCATGCCCCCTGCCCGACTCTTGTCAGCCACGGCCGATGCAGCCCGAAAGAAAAATCTGGATCTTTATGCTGAAGCCATTCGCAAGCTTGCCCCGGAAGTGCAGGCAGAAGTGATTGATTTCAACACCGCAGCTGCACGAATCGCCGCCAGGAACGAAGAAGAATTCCGGAAAATTTCTGACAATGGCGTGAATCTTTCCAACCTGGGTTACTGGCGGCTTCTCAGCACAATTGATCGCGACATCTTCGGCTTCAGTGAGAAACCGCTGAAATTCCGCCTGACACAGGATCGCGACTCGGTCGTCACCATTCCGGCCAGCCAGTCGTCCATCGCCTTTGAATTTCAGACAAAACCCGGCACATCGTCCGCCCGGTTTGAGATCAGGCGAGTGC
>JBJTRR010000940.1:0-1685 GCA_046076185.1 bacterium
CCCAGATATTCGGATGAAATGGCGATCAATGATACTGTTTTTATATGGCGGGCAGGTGAGAATTCAGGTGTGATTGCCATTGGGCATGTCGTTGAATTGCCAGTGCCAGCAAGTGATGTGAAATATCCCGATTTGTTAGGCCAGAATTACTGGATAGCACAAAATACGTTGGATTCCGATCTCAAGACAGGAGTTTTAATTGAAGAAATCAGACTGACTGAATCTAGCGGGATGATTCAGCGAAAAACTGTTCAGGAAAATGAGGTTCTCGGTAGAAATCCAATTATTACTTTGCCGAGAGGAACCGTTTTCAAATTAAACCGTGACGAAACAAATGAATTATTGAATCTGTGGCAGTCAAATAATATTGTTGAAACTGATGGAGAACTTGAGGGGAATCGAAAAACAAGAATGCATTATTTGATTGAACGATCAAGGAGCCTGAGAAACTTGAAATTAAATCGTTATCGGGGTGAATTTGGAGAGTTAAAATGCGAATTGTGTGGCATAGAGGAAAATGAAATTTATCCTGCCTCGTTTTCAAATTCTATTTTTGAGGTGCATCATCTTACACCAGTTTCCAACTATAAAACTCAAAAACGAACACTGATCGAAGATCTTGCGATACTATGCTCAAATTGTCATCGGGCGGTTCATTGCAATAATGAAGTTGAAATGAATTACCAGTTTCTATTTGACTTCTTCAAAAGCAGAAGAGCCAAATGACGGCATTACTGCCACTCTTTTTCAAGCGTGTAATGCAGTACGCGAATTTTTCGCTCTTTCAAATGCGTTGCCAGTTGGTCGCGAAGTGCAAAAAGTGCAGCCGAGTTTGAATCGGCAATATTCATGGCCTGTTTCCACGCCGGGGTGGCTGTTTCGGCGGCATCAAGCAGATATACAAGAGTGCCAGATTCAACGGGCAGGCGATCAAAAAACGCAAGGGCATCATCGCCGGTTTGCATGTCACTGCCACCTTCGCCACCAACCAGCAGCACCAGGCTGTATTTCAAGCCTGATTCATTGCAATTATTAATGAAACTGGCAAGTTGCTCTTCAGGCCAGTTGCGGCCATATTTTGCCCGAATGCTTTGTAAGACCGATTCGATGGCTATTGTGATATGCACAAGCCCGCGATGCCGGTATTCCGTCAGCATTTCAACCGTTGGCACCTGATGGCCGGGGCTGAATGTCAGCATCTGTAAATCGCTTTTGAAAAGCGTTGGCGGCGGATCAATCAGCCGGGCAGGGCTGTCAATCGTCAACTCGGCCAGGTTTTTCTGCACTTCGTCCAGAACTTCAAGCACCTTTGGCATGGGCTGGTGAATCAGTTCAGAACCTGCCAGATATATGCCGCGGGCCTGTGGCATGCGCCGGTGCCAGAGATGTTTGACAGATTCAAGATGGCGATGAAATTCGTCGCTGTCTCGCACATAAAGCGGGCACGATGCCGAGCCGCCGAAACCGACCGGATTTTCGCCTGAATCGCCAATCGTTGCCTGTAAAACAACTGGCCCGGGCTGGTTTGGCGGTGTCATGGGCAGAATGCCAAAAGTTGATTCGAAGCGTTCCTTCTGACGGCTCCAGGCGGCGGTGTCCCAGCCGGCCACGCGATCGAGAAAATCAAGAATGTCCGGGAGTGCGACCGGCCTGCCAGCCGTTCGACCGCTGGCCGGGGGCGAAAC
>JBJTRR010000941.1:0-1447 GCA_046076185.1 bacterium
CATCTGTAGCCCTGTTGGTCAAGTATTTCCCTGATTTCGGTGAAGTTTACGGCACCGCCTTCGCCCAGGGCCGGGAAGTACCAGTCTTCAAGCTGGCCGCGGTTATCTTTGGCATGCACATTGACGACGAGCGGGGCCACCTTGCGCAACTCGTCCATGGGTGTTACGCCTTCGTTGTAATAGGCGATGTTGCCGGTGTCAAAATTCAGACGCACAGCCGGATGATCAACCGATTCAATCGTTTGCAGCATGGCGGCGGCATTTTGAGTGGGCCCTTTGTGCGTTTCAAGGGCGAGGTTGATGCCGCAATCGGCCGCCGTCTGGCCGATCTGCTTCAGATGCCCGCGAATGACGGCCCATTCTTCGTCGTTTTTGGGCTGGCCGGCTCCGGTCACGCAAATGCTTACGCCGAACCACTTCGCGGCAAATTTGATGCGGTTGCAGGTGATTGTCAGGCCTTCTTCGGTGAGCAGATTGGCCCCGCCGACATTACAGCCGGATACGCCAACTTCATGCCGGGCCAGATGTTCGACAAAGCGGCGGGCGGTGTCGTCGTCAGCTTTTTCGGTCACCACCACTTCTTCAGGGATGACCAGGCCGCCGAAATTGTGGCCTCGAAGGGCCAGTTCCAGGTGTGTCAGGCCGGTGGCCCGCAGGTTTTCAGCGGCCACCCACACGCCCAAAGGCCCGTAAGAATTGGAAAAACAGCTTAGAATGCGTGACATGGTGGTGTGCCCGGTTGGTCAGGTTAGGCCCGGGTCATACTCATGCCGGGCCCGGAAAATCGGTTTGTAGATACAGTCAAATTAAAGAAAAACGGGCCCGAATTCAACCATGTGCCCGCGAGGTTTTGTCGGACCACATCAGTTCCAGCACTTCGTAGCCGGCTTCGCTGAAGCCAAGCCGTTCATAAGTGGCGCGGGCGGCGGCGTTTTCATACTCGACATAAAGCCGCAGGCCGATCACTTCGCCCGAGTCTTCAGCCGTGCGCCTGACATGATTAAGCAGGGCCCGGAAGACGCCCTTCTGCCGCCAGTCGGCCGAGACATAAACGGACTGAAGCCACCAGATCCAGCCATTACGCCAGTCAGACCATTCGTAGCTCACGGCAATCTGGCCGATGGGTGAGTCAGGCGTTTGCGGATCGCATGCCACCCAGTATTTCAGGCGATTGCCGTTTTGAAGTGCCCCAAGAATGCCGGCACGAAGGGTGTCGGCAGGGATGTGGCGGTTTTCTGACTCAAGGGCCAGTTGCTGGTTGAAGTTAAACAGGCTTTCAGCGTCGGCCGTGGTGGCATCACGGACAACGAAGGTCGGCTGGGTCATCAAGATTTCCGGGAAGGGGCAGCCAGGAGGTTAAAAATTGTTTTCACGTTTCGACCTGGCCCGGCGGCTGGCTTCGTCAAGCAGGCGGCGTTCCTGGTCGGTGAGTGAATTCTGCCCTTCG
>JBJTRR010000942.1:0-2723 GCA_046076185.1 bacterium
TTTCTTCACCATTTCTGAAATTGCAATTGCAGGGCCATTGGCTTCGCAGCGTGGTGAAGTTTCATTATTGCATTATTTTTTCAATCGCCTCGATTCTCTTACACACTGATAAGGCAGCCTCGCAGGAAAATATAGCACCTGCCGACCTGATTTTCAACAATGGCGAAAATAATCCGGAAACTGGACCGGAAAACGCTGGCGAGGCCGGAAGCAGCAAGGCTCAACGCACCAAACTGATTGAAACCGACCGCAACAGTTATACGTTCTCGCGGCAGACATTAGCCGCCGGGCAGACCATTACCGAAACGTCTTATTCATACATTAAAGTCGGCAGAGAAGGCGCGAAGCACAGCTACCCCGAGCTGATTATGCGCCATGGCCTGACCGACGATATTGAATTTCGATTCGGCTATAATTTCGAGTCGGAAAAAGGCTCGGGCGACCCGGAAAGCGAGATTGTCAACAAATTTGGCATTAATGCGCAGCAGCAGGCCTTTTACGGCGTGAAATTTCAATTGACCGAACAACTTCCCGAAAATCTCAAGATCCCTGATACCGCCTTCATGATCAACGGCCGATCGCCGATTGGTTCCATTGAAAAGCACGGGCAGATCGGGCTTGGTTATGCCTTTGGCTGGGAACTGCCGAACCGCATGAATTTTGACGGGGCCCTGCTGTTCGGGACCGAGCGGTTCAAAGCCGACAATTACTTCTCGTGGTCGCCTTCCACAGTGCTGAAAATCCCCCTTGGGCCTCGTGAAAAATGGTTCACGCAAGTTGAATACTTCGGGCTCTTTTCCAGCTCATATAAAAACAACTTTGCCCTGAATTTTATTGACACCGGCCTGCATTATTTCATTACCGACAATTGGGAAATCGGCACCATTGTGGGCACTGGCGTGAATGAGTCGGCACGCGGAATATTCCTGAATTTCGGCACCGGCATACGCTATTGACCGGAAATGAAACCGCCGCGCTGCCTCGTTTTGAAAAAGCAAGTGATGTTGCAAATGATCAGCACATCTTGCCCAATTTCCAGCCATAACTTGCCTGAGCGCCTTTTACATGGAACAATTAAGAAGCACAACGAATTGACAGCCTGACGCATTCGCCAGTCACACCAGAGTTTAGACAGCACGGGACCGAGACGTGACGATCGAGTATGAATTCAGCGATTCGACCATCCTCTGGGGCCAGTATGCCCAGAGCCTACTGGTGACGGAACGCACCCTGAGCGCCATTCAGGCCGAGCAGTTTACGGGCCGCGAGCCGGAATCGTCGGCCGACCTGATTCGCGATCATCAGGACCCCGAACTGCTGGCCCGGCGGCTGGTGATTGACAGCCGTCAAAAGAAAATGGCCGAGATTCTGGCCGAGCACCAGCTTCAGGGAATCATTCTGAGCCGGCCCGAGCATCTCTCGTGGATCACCGCCGGGGCCGAGCTTTCGCCCGCCATGCACCTGGGCCGGCACCCGATTTTTGCCTATCTCTCGCCCACGCACCGAATGATGATCTGCGACCCGACCCAGTCGGCCCGGCTCTTTGAGGAAGAGCTCTTCGGGCTGGGCTTTCTGCTCAAGGAATTTCCGCTGGCCGACGGCCCCCACTCCATTCTTTCAAGCCTGGTGATGGGTAAAACCGTGGCTTGGGATATGCGTCTGGACGATCGGCCAAGTTTGCGTGGCGCCCTTCACACCGAATGCCAGAGCCTTTCTGAAGCCGAACGGGCCGCCCTGCGGCGGCTGGGCCGAGCACTTGCACTGTGTGTTGAAACCACGGCCGCTACGTTTAAACGGGGCGAGACTGAGCGCGACATCGCCGCCCAGCTGGTACACCGGATGCTGCGCGAGGGCGTTCAGCCAGTGCATGTGCAGGTGCTGGCCGAAGAGCGGGCCCGGCATTATCGGTCGGCCGCCCCGCGAAACCAGGCGGTGCGGAACTGGGTGGTGATCTCGGCCACCGGCCGCCGCGACGGGCTTGATGTTTCCATGTCGCGCTGTGTGGCTTTCGACATGCCCACGCCGCAGCAGGTGCGCGACTTTGACGTGGCCGCCATGGCCCAGACCACCGGCTCGTTCTTCACCCGGCCCGATGAGAGCGTGGGCGTGATCGCCCCCAAAGTGCGGCGAATCCTTGAGAAAAACGGATTTGCCGACGAGTGGGGCCGCGAGTCGTCGCTGGCCTCGGCCGGCCGGCCCGTCAGCGAACTGCCATCCATCAGCCTGGCCCCAACCATGTCAACCATCCCTGCCAATTCGGCTTGGGCATGGCAGGTAAGTGTTGGTTCATCAAGAGTTTGCGACACCATTGTGACCGATGGCACCGGCTTTGAATTTATCACCGTCTCGCGGCATTCAAGCTGGCCAGCCATGGAAATTGTCGTGAAGGGCCAGACAGTACGCCGGCCCGGTTTTTTGCGACGCGATGGCTGATTTTCGGGCCTGTACCGGTTATTCCCAAAATTACGAATTCCGGGCCTGAACAGGTTATTCCTCGCATGAAACCAGCACAATCATTGATCGATCAGGCAGCGGCACGGGCGTGCCCGGCGTGACGACCGGCCCGGTGTCGGGCTCGAAATAATCGGCCGGTGGTTCGGCTGATGTGTTCACGACCAGTCGCCAGGCACGGCCTGAGGGCGATTTCGGAATGGTGAAAAAAAGTGTGGCGGCGCTGGCATTAAATGCGGCGTAAATGTCGCGGCCGGGCGGGCCTGAGCGGT
>JBJTRR010000943.1:0-1463 GCA_046076185.1 bacterium
CCCGCACGTAGATTTTTTTGAAACCGGGCAGCGATCCGCACGCCTTCTTTTGAAAATAATTGACGGTTCAGCCCATCCGGTCACTGCAAAAGTCGCTATTCCTGCACTTGTCAGGGGCGACGAACTCATCACTGAAACAGGTCTCTTCGGCGAAAGTATCCGCCTTGCACAGGCCAGTGAAACTGGTAAAGGCGGGCTCTCGGCCGGTATGTTTATCGGTAATCCGTTTACTGATGTCCCATCACTGCAGACATACTCATTTGCCATAACTGACAACAATCCTGATTCTGCCGCCAAAGCCGCATTGAATATTGCGAGTATTTTTTGGAAAAATCACGAAAAAATGCAGGTCCCACTTTTGAAACTGGCCGACCTGCCCGGGCGTCTGGCTGATCGAAAGGCGATGGGACGGAGCGGAACTGTTGCTCTGGTCGATGCAGCCGACGCCACCAGCTCCGGCGCATCGGGCGACAGTAACGCCATATTGAAGGTGCTGATGGCCAGTCAATACACAGGCCGGACATTGCTGCCAATTGTTGATACACAGGCTGTGTCCAAAGCTTTCTCGGCCGGTATGGGGCAGACAATTACGACAAATATCGGCGGCACGCTTGACAGCGGTCGTTTCCAGCCCATTGAAATCAGGGCGAAAGTCAGGCTCCTTGCTGATGGTACCTTCCGGAGTGAATCGTTTGGCGAACTCTGGCATGCCGGACCAACTGCTGTGCTTGAATCTGAAAATTTTACAATCGTTACGTCAAGTCGTGCCGTTAATCTCTATGACCGTTCATTCTTTTATGCTCATGGGCAGAATCCGAAACAATTTGACGCCGTTGTCGTTAAAAGCCCGCATTGCCAGAAACATATGTATAAATCCTGGTGTGATGAGATGATACTCATTGATGCACCAGGCTCATCAAGTGCTAACTTGCCGTATCTTGGGCACACGCGATGCCCCCGGCCGATTTTTCCACTCGACCCGCAGGTCGAATTTATACCGAAAGTGAAATTCTTCAGCAGAAAGCAGGATCATTCATGAGCAAGCTCAAAATCACTGAAATTCGATGCGCCGGGCTTCGTGGCGCAACACCCGAAGGTGGCTGGTCGAACGAACTTCGCCCCGAAGATTGCGTTCATACACTTGTCACTGTGCATACGGATTCAGGAATTATTGGCCTTGGCAGTGTTTTTACGAACGATGCACTGGTGAAGGCGTCCCTGAATATCCTTGAGCCGCTTTATATTGGCGAAAATGCTCTTGAACCTGAGCGTGTCACAGAAAAACTTCATCAAAACATGTTCTGGCTGGGCAGGGGCGGGGCAATAACTCATGCCATCAGCGGCATTGATATTGCTCTCTGGGACATTCTGGGCAAGGCGACGGGCCAGCCTGTTGGGCGTCTTCTGGGTGGAAGATATCGTGAACGTGTTCAACCTTATGCTTCGCTTTTGATGGATCTGCC
>JBJTRR010000944.1:0-8459 GCA_046076185.1 bacterium
CGTTACAAATTTTGGATGATTTGATACGTCAAACGATCAATCAGTTCATAAAAACCTGACTGATTTGAAAGAATGGCTTGCATTGACGAATCACGAATTGTCTCGTGCCTGTAGGAATGTTGCAAAACTGGTTTCATTTTCAGGCTCAAAGGGCTGAGAGAGACGAAATATGAGAAATTTTTTCGGTAAGCTTATTTTACCCGCGGTTGCGATTGCAACCTCAGCGGTTCTGGGCACATCTGTGAAGGCAGGCACTGTGTATGCTTTCGCTGAACAAAAAGCCTACAACATGACGTTGACCTCCGTGAACAATGCTGGCAACCTGACCAATGGTGCCTTCAACATTTCAACCAACACGTCCGCTGGTCTTGCGGGCTATCCCGGGCAGTCCTTCACTGTTCCGATCCTGGACGCTCAACAATCTTACCTTGGTTCGGCCCCTGCTCCTGTTGAAAATCTCAGCAGCAACGCAGTTAACCCACCAAGCCAACAGGTTTTGTCGCAGTACAACGTAACGCCAGCTGGTACTGCGAATCAGCCTGTCAATAACTTGCCCGGCGCAGGTTCTTTCACAATTCCCACTTTTTCACGATCTGACGCTGTGACGTGGAATCCCCCAGCAAACAGCTCGGTTCCTCTTCCCGCTGGTTATCTTTTCAATCCTGCTTTCACTGGTGGAAACGTCTCCATCGATTCAGCTGCTGAAGCTCTTTTGAATAATCAGCTTGTGGGTAACGGGTTGGCTCAGTCAGGTTGGCAAATCAACGGTTCATTCTCGTTGAGCAGCACCGATTCTGTACGTCTGAGCTTCGACATGATCAACCGCCTGGTTGCGTTTGCTGACACGAATAATCAGGTTGCCAGTGCACAATCGTCCTTCACATTTCTGATCACAAGTCAGACATTTCCATTCACTGCAGTCTACAACCCCTCCCCAGTTGCTTCTTCGTTGTCTTTCCCAGTCATTGGTTCGACAACGGTTAATTCCAACGGCAGCAATGCTTTGATTAGTCCTGTCCTTGCGGCTGGTAACTATAACTTCTCGATTTCGGCAACGACTCGTTCTGAAGTTTCGCTGGTTCCTGAACCAGCCAGCTATGTGATGATGGGTCTGGGCCTGGTGACGATGGGTGGCCTTCGCTACCGCCGCAAGCTCCTGAATGTCCAGGGCAAATAAATAGTCGTCCGTGAATTAACAGTCAATGCAGAGATCAGGGTGTCACCAGACACCCTGATTTTTTTCATTGAAACTTCTGCGGAAAAGCGTTGACCAATAAGCCGAATTCATTAAAATCACTGAACTTGCGTGGCCACCCCGGCTAAGAAAAGCTAACTGAAAGTGGTCACAAGCGGTTGATTCGGAAATGCTGGAGATCTGATGAGCGACGCGGCAGCACACGGCGAAGATCAGGAATTGGTGCGACGGGCCAAGCTCAACGCCATTGCTGGCCTGGGTCACGACCCCTGGGGTCAGCGGTTTGACGATCACATGCCCATTGCCGAAGTCAGGTCGATGGAATCGCAGATCCCGCCCAAGGATGAAGCGGGGCATCAGCCGCCCGGCCCGGCTGTGAAGATCGCCGGGCGCATCATGCTCCGCCGCACTGCCGGCAAGGCACTTTTCATTGACCTTCGCGACTGGTCTGGCAAGATCCAGGTTTTCTGCGGCAAGGGCCAGGTGGGCGATGCCAACTGGGCCCTGCTTCAGGAAGTGGATTTAAGCGACCTGCTCGGCATTGAAGGCAACCTGAGCTATACAAAAACGGGTGAACTGACGGTCTTCGCCACTCAAATCAAGTTCCTTGGCAAGTCGCTTCTGCCGCCGCCCGAGAAGTGGCACGGGCTGACGGATATTGAGCAGCGCTATCGCAACCGCTCGGTTGACCTCTTTTCCAACCCTGAAAGCCTCAACACCTTTCTTTGCCGTTCAAAAATCATCGCTTCTGTTCGCAGGACACTTGCCGAACGTCAATTCATTGAAGTCGAAACGCCAACCATGCAGGCCATTGCTGGCGGAGCCGCCGCCAGGCCGTTTATTACGCATCATAACGCCCTTGATATTCAGCTTTATTTGCGAATTGCCCCCGAGCTTTACTTAAAAAGGCTGCTGGTGGGCGGCATGGAACGCGTGTTTGAAATCGCCCGCGTCTTCCGAAACGAAGGAATAAGCACAAAACATAACCCTGAATTCACCATGATGGAATGCTATCAGGCCTATGGCGACTACCATTCCATGATGGACCTGACTGAAGCCGTGTTCGCTGGTGCAATTCAAGCCGTTGACGGCAATTATGAACGAATGCTGAATGGCAAAACCGTCAATTTCAAGCCACCCTGGGCACGCCGGACTTATGCTGATCTGTTCGCTGAACATGTCGGTTGCGACATGACCGACGAGCCTGCCGTGGCGGCCAAGGCACAGGCCAAGGGCTTTGAAACGAAGGGTGTTGCCCACGACGTGCTTGTGAGCGAGCTTTTTGAAGAGCATGTGGAAGATGCCCTTGAGGGCCCGGTTTTTGTCATAGACTACCCGGCCTCGCTTTGCCCGCTGACGAAACGAAAAGCATCAAACCCGAACGTAGCCGAACGATTTGAACTCTTTGTTCAGGGCATGGAACTGGCGAATGCCTACACCGAGCTGAACGACCCGATCTTGCAGGAAGAGCTCTTCCGCAGCCAGCTTGCAGGCCAGAAGGAAGAAGACTCGATGGCCAAGATGGACACCGAGTTTATTGAGGCCCTGAAGCATGCCATGCCACCGGCGGGCGGCCTGGGTATCGGCATTGACCGAATGGTGATGGTGCTGCTTGACCAGGCGTCAATTCGCGACGTCATTCTCTTCCCGCTGTTGCGGCCGCGTGCGGTCGCCGGTGAAGCACCTGCCGAACCAAAGTCAGAATTCGAAGGAATGTAACGGAATCTCCCACTTCAGCAGGCGGATTGATGCTCAGGGAATGAGTCTCAACCGTCTGTCAAACCGACAGGCCAAGGACGGCTGTAACGATGTATAAATATCTGCTCTGCTGGCGGTATCTCAAAACCCGCTATATTGCCCTGGCCAGCGTCATTTCCGTCATGCTGGGCGTGGCCACAATGATCGTCGTCAATTCGGTCATGGCTGGCTTCGCCCACACCATGCGTGACCGGCTTCACGGCATTCTGGCCGACATTGTGGTGGAAAGCTATGACCTTGACGGCTTCTGGAACTGGAAAGAGGTTCAGGACATCATTCAGCAGGAATGCGGCGACCTGGTGGAAGCCACCGCGCCGACCATGGAAACCTTCGGCCTGCTGAAGATCTATCTGCCTGACGGGCAAGCCATTACGCGGCAGGTGATGGTGATTGGCATTCGGCCCGAGGATCGGGCCAAAACCGGCGACTTTGTTGAATTTGTGCAGGACGACCGCGGCCGCCGGGTCGAGCCTTCCTTCAAAGTGCCCGACGCCTGGAAAAGCAATTCGCCCGCTGGCCACCTGCTGGCCGATACCCCGAAAGACGACCCGCTGCACGACATTTTAAGGCAGCAGGCCACCGAGCAGGTACCCGACCACGGCGCCATTGTGGGCTATGCCCTGGCGACCATCCATCGGCCGGGTGCCACTTCTGATGACTTTATCGCCCCGCCAGGCTCGAAAGTGGCTCTGGTTTATCCGCAGGCCGGCCGCAAACCACAGGCGGCGTATGACGATTATACGGTTGTCGGATATTTCAAAAGCGGTATGTCAGAATATGATTCCATGCATGTCTATGTGCCTCTGGAACGTCTTCAGTTCATGCGAATGCTGGGCGACGGCAAGGGTGCCGGTGCGGTCAACCAGATTCAGGTGCAGGTCAAGCCCGGGGCTGATATCAATGAAGTGGCCAGCCGCCTTCAGAGAGTGCTTGACGGCCGCCGCCCTCTCTATTTCCGCGTAGCCACCTGGGAACAGAAGCAGGGCCCGCTGCTGGAAGCTGTCAAAATTGAACAGTTTATCCTGAACGTGCTGCTCTTCCTGATCATCGCTGTGGCCGGCTTCGGCATTCTGGCCATATTCTCGATGATCGTGGTGGAAAAAACCCGTGATATTGGGGTGCTCAAGTCGCTGGGGGCTTCCACAGGCGGCGTGCGCGGCATTTTCCTTTCGTATGGGCTGGCCCTGAGCATTGTCGGATGCGGGGCAGGCATGATCGAAGGGCTTTTGATCGTGCATTACCTCAATGATATTGAGAAGCTGATAAACAGCCTAACGGGCACACGGGTGTTCAACCCTGACATTTACTATTTCAGCGAAATTCCGACTCTTGTCGAGCCGATGACGGTCTTCGGCATCGTGGTCGGGGCGATCCTGATTGCCGTCACGGCGAGTATCTGGCCGGCGCATCGGGCATCGAAGTTGCACCCGGTTCAGGCCCTCCGGTTCGAATAACCGGCGAAAAACAAACAAAAAAAACTTTCGGCTTGAGGATCAGAAAAACAATGATTCTGCCCATGATCAGAAAAGGCTCGCCACAGATGAAATCACACCTGAACGCCATTGGCCTGAAGAAGACCTATCACAAGGGACGGCTGCTGGAAGTGCCTGTGCTGCATGGAGTTGACTTCTCCATTGAGCGGGGCGAGATGGTAGCCATTGTGGGGGCGAGCGGGTCGGGCAAAAGCACGCTTTTGCACTTGCTTGGCCTGCTTGACGGCCCCGACACGGGCGAAATTCATTTAAACGGGCAAAGGATAGACAACCTGCCCGACCGACGCCGCGACCAACTGCGAAACGAGGCCTTTGGCTTTGTTTTTCAGTCGTATCACCTGATGCCCGAGCTGACGGCCCTGGAAAATGTGCTGATGCCGCACCTGATCCGGCTTTCGCCCTGGAAGTGGTTTTCAGAGAAGCGTGAACTTAAGCGGGAAGGCATGATGTGGCTTGAGCGGGTGGGTCTTGAGAAGCGTGCCCGGCACAAGCCTTCCGAGCTTTCCGGCGGCGAGATGCAGCGAACGGCCATTGCCCGGGCCCTGTCTGGCAACCCGCAACTGATTCTGGCCGACGAACCGACGGGAAATCTGGACACCGAGACGGGCCAGAGCGTGATGAAACTGCTTCGAGACTTGAACCTTGAGCAGAGCATGACTATGATTGTGGTCACACATGATCTGAATGTGGCCCGTCAGGCCGACAGGGTCGTGCGCCTGAACCAGGGGCTTGTTGAGACATACAACCCGGTGCTGGCTGCCTGATCGTCGATTCCGACACCCTCTCCACAAGCCGCATCTGATGTGACATGAAACTCTCCGGCAGGGCGGCTACAGTGCCACCTTGCCTCTATCAGCATTCGACTTTGGGAGATATTCGGGCATGAGCCTGAAGGTTTATATCGCCGGCAAGTTTGTCAACAAAGAAGACGCCAAAATCTCGGTTTACGACCATGGCCTGCTCTATGGCGATGGCGTTTTTGAAGGCATAAGGTCTTATGCCGGCAAAGTCTTCCGGCTGACGGAGCATGTGGACAGACTTTATGAATCGGCCAGGGCGATTCATCTGGCCATTCCCATGAGCCGCGAGGAAATGGCCAGGGCCATTGTTGACACGCTGGCGATTAACAATTTTACCGATGCCTACATTCGAGTTGTGGTGACGCGGGGCGCAGGCAGCCTGGGCCTTGACCCCCGCAAGACCACAGACCCGCAGGTGATCATCATCACCGACACAATCAGCCTTTACCCGCAGGAATTCTACGACAACGGCCTGGCGATTATCACCGCCGGCACCATTCGCAACCACCCGGCCGCACTTTCGCCGCGAATCAAGTCGCTGAATTATCTGAACAACATCATGGCCAAAATTGAAGGCACCAATGCCGGCTGCCTTGAGGCCCTGATGCTGAACCATGCAGGCTATGTGGCCGAATGCACCGGCGATAATATTTTTATCGTGAAAAACGGCGTGATTCATACGCCATCAATAGATGCGGGTATTCTCGACGGCATCACTCGCCGGGCGGTGATTGACCTGGCCGGTGAAAAAGGCATTGCCGTGGTGGAACGCACCATGGAGCGGCACGATATTCTGACAGCCGACGAGTGTTTCCTGACCGGCACGGCGGCGGAAGTCATTCCGGTGACGAAACTTGACGGCCGCTCGATTGGCGAGGGTGAAGTGGGCCCGGTGTCGAGGCTTCTGCGCACAGCCTTCCAGAAAATGGTGAGGGGCGAGGCGTATTGATCGCCGGAAATCGGCTTTTCCTGTAAAATAACAGGAAAAAGCTGCGTCGCTTTTGACGACAGCGGGCAACTTCGCGGAGCAACCACCCATGAAACCGACCCAGATTCTGGCCCCGACTGACTTCTCGCACCATGCTGAATCGGCTGTGAAATCAGCCTTTGAGCTGGCCGACCAGTTTGGTGCGACCGTTCACCTGCTGCATGTGCTGGCTGAACCCGTTACAGCCATTGCGCCCGAGCCAATCGTGGTGGCGGCACCACCACCGGAATTTTATCAGGAGAGCGAGAAATCGTGCCTGGAAGCTCTTCAAAAGCAGGTTGCCGAACAGGGTCGGCCATCGGTGAAGGTCGAAAAAAAAGTGCTTTGGGGCTCGCCGGTTGATGGCGTTCTGGATTATGCCACTAAAAATGGCATTGATCTGATAGTTGTCAGCACCCATGGCCGCAGTGGCCTGGCCCATGTGCTGCTGGGCTCGGTGGCCGAATCCATCGTGCGGCATGCCCCATGCCCGGTTCTCACCATCCGCGACACCCGAAAAGACTGACTTTTCCGCCCGAAACCGGGCCCAGTTGAAAAGCAATCCCCCAGCTATGCCTATACTCAGCCAGGCTTCAGAAGTATCGGCCAGCCGGATTCGAGAAATCGCCGTTCTGGCCGACGAACACCCGGGCACTCTGCGGCTTTTTTACGGCGAAGACACCCGTCCGACGCCCGATAGTTTTATTGAGGCCGGTCGTGCCGCCCTGGCCGCGCACAAGACCTTCTACACGCCCAACGCCGGCTATCCGGCCCTTCGGCAAACGATCGCAGCCCAATATGGCAAGCTGCACGGAATTGAAATCGACCCGATGGAGCGGGTGGTGGTGACCGCCAGTGGCGCCGTGGCCCTGCTACTTGCCGTGCAGTCAACCCTGAACCCGGGCGATGAAGCGATTGTGATATCGCCATTATGGCCTAATATTCAGGAAATGATCAGCGTGCATGGGGCAACGCCGGTGCATGTGCCGCTGGAAATGGACGCCCATCATCAATTTCAATTGAATTTCAATAAAATTGAAAATGCAATTACACCGCGAACACGGCTGATTGCACTGGCCAGCCCCAATAACCCCACAGGATGGACTGCGACCGAAGCCGACTGGCAAAAACTGGCCGATATCTGCCATCGCCACGACATGTGGCTTTTGGCCGACACGGTTTATGATCGCCTGATCTATCAGGAAAATGTGGCCTCAGCCCCCTGCCCTCTGGCCATTGCCGGGCTTCATGACCGCCTTTGGGTGGCCCAGAGCTTTTCAAAAGCCTATCGCATGACGGGCTGGCGTGTGGGCTGGCTGGTCACGCCGCCGGGCCTGGTGCCGACGGCCTCAAAACTGCAGGAATACATCGTGAGCCATGCTGCTGGCTTCACGCAGGAGGCGGCCCGCTTTGCCATGACACATGGCGAACCATTGATTGCCGAAATGCGACGAGATTATCAGGCAAATCGCGACCTGGCCTTCGCCGAAATATCCAAACTGCCTGGCTTCACGCTGGCCCAGCCACCGGGTGCATTTTATCTCTTCCCGAAAATTGCAGGGCTTGAAAATTCATTTGAATTCTGCGCCAGGCTGGTGCGTGAACATCGCCTGGGTATTGCGCCGGGTAGTGCTTTCGGGCCAGGCGGCGAAGGGCATGTGCGTATCTGCTTCGCGGTTGATCAGGCGACGCTTGTTGAAGCCATGAAACGCTTGGAATCAGCGGTTTGTCAATCGTCTTAATTGCATTTCACGGCAATTTCAAAACCGGACTGTCGTCAAACCCGATCCGGCAGGCCTTGGCGGAGATGGTTTCGCCGGCATTCATTTCAATGGGCCCTGTATAAACTCGCCAGGCTTTGGTGGGGTCGCCGGGCTTTCGCCAGCCGATCGAGGCGCCAGGGGTCGGGCAGCTCAGCGTGATTTTCATTTTGCCGCCAATAGCTTCTGAACTGGCTGCCAGTGGTGCCGTTTTTTGCGTCCGGCCGCCGGGGCGGAATTGCTCGTTTAGTGTCGGTTCAGGCACGAAACCAAGGTCGTGAATGTCGTCCATCCAGGTTTTCACGGCTTTTCGCATACGTTTGACAACATCACCATACTGCGGATCTGCCGCCAGATTATTGACTTCGTCAGGGTCGGCCGCGATGTCATAAAGCTCTTCCTTGGGCTTCTCAGGCTGGAAAAATAAGGCATTGGGCCCCTCCAGCTCGCCTGCTTTATTGAGCCTTCGCCATTCCTGCATCGTCG
>JBJTRR010000945.1:0-26221 GCA_046076185.1 bacterium
CATGGGAATGGCCACAGCGGTAAAAGATTGGGCGACCTGTGCGATTGGAGAGTTGGTTGCGACAGGGAGATTTTAATCGGCAGGTCGGGTTGTAAGACAGAAGGCCGCGGGAAATTTTATAAAAATCGCAATTTCGATTGAATACCCCTCGATAGTAATGGAAAATGTTCTAACATTATAGAGGACTATTATGGACATCGATCACAGGCGGGTGGAAGACAATGGACGATGACATTCGTTCCTCGCAGGAGCCTTGGCAGAACCGCATCACGGCCCTCCAGTCTGAGGAGATCACCGCG
Source organism: bacterium (assembly GCA_046076185.1). GTDB lineage: Bacteria > Planctomycetota > Planctomycetia > Isosphaerales > Isosphaeraceae > QWQI01. The sequence continues at coordinate 300 of JBJTRR010000945.1, forward strand.
GCCGAAGAGCGGCTCCTGACCAATCCCGGCCACGGGCTGATTGAAACCACCTTCAGCCCGTTTCACTGCCTTTATTCTGACGCCCTGCACTTCCACACCGAATCGCGAGTGCGGCTGGTCGTTTCTGAAGGTGAAGCCAGCCGCCTGGCACGCACGGCCCTGATGCTTTATGTTGACAGTGCCAGTGCCCTGGTGCATCAGGCCGCGGTTGAACTGGGCCGCCCCGAGCTTTGGCCGCTGGTGGCCGACCCCAGCCGCCCCATGCCTCTGGCTGAAGTCTGGCGTGTGCTGCCCGCCATCGTAGGTGAAGGCCCGGCGGGCCCATTCCGGCCCGAACAGGCCCCCTGGCCACAATTCACCGAACTTTTGGCCATGAAGCTCTCATGGCTCTACCCCGGCCCGGCTGCCGGCCGCAAGGTTTATTACAAGCAGTCGCATGTCGATGGCTCGTTTGAAGTGCTGCCGCCGCATGAATCACGCGAGCAGGGCGGCCCACCGGCTGAGGCTCTCGTCTGGCCCCGCACCGGCCTGCCACGCGACCCCTACGCCATTCGGCCTCATCATGCTGACACTGCCCGCAAGGTGCTTGATCACGCCATTGAAGCCCTTGACCGTCGCCTCTTCGGTGCCCTAACCCGCGATAACCGCCACCGCCGCGAGCCCGTTCGCCGACTGAATTAACCGGTTGTGAAATAAACCAATGATTTCATTTGAGAGAATCATACACGACTCGGCTGTCATGGGCGGCAAGCCCTCTGCATCAGGGGCATTCGGCTGAAAGTATCAATGATCATCGGTCTTTTGGCCGAAGGGCGATTCCAAGAAGAATTCTCAAGTTTTAACCCTACCTTGAAAGTGAAGATATTGATCAAAGCCTGACACATGCCAATGCGTGAATCTTGCCTGACTGAATTGATTATCATATAAACAACTGATTTATCTTACCTCAATTAACTCTCATCTGAAAGTTGAAAAGCCATGTGTGAACCCGAACCTGAATTTGACGATGGCCTTCGACCATCGCTTGCATAACCTGCAACTTCGGTTTCAGGTTTATTGCGTTATCAAGCCTTTTGTTCTTTGAAAATCCGGCCGCCTTCTCTCGTCAACTGAAAAATTCAGCCGCCGGGCATCACCCTGCGGCGGCTGAAAATTTCGTCTCCTGATTTCACCCGCAGCTCAGGCCATGTTGGGCGAATGGTGCGCCAGCCAGGTGGTGGCAAAATGAACGACATCCGTCGTGTCTTCCAGGCTGAATTTGCGGCGAATGCGCTCGCGATAAGTCTGCACCGTGTTGATGCTCACATGCATCAGCTTGGCAATTTCGCGGGTCTTCTTCCCCTGCCCAATCAGCCGAAAGACTTCCAGCTCGCGGTTGGAAAGGTCCTCAGGCTCAATCATCGCCTGCTGGCTGCCACGCGCCGCCACCCTTTGCAATAGCACCTGCGAAAGCGTGTCGTTCAAAAAAATCTGCCCTGTCAGGGCTGTGCGCAGGGCCCGCACAATGGTCGATGTCGGTTCGCTCTTTGTCACAAATCCGCGGGCACCGGTCCGCAGGGCCCGCTCGGCATAGTGCAGGTCGTGGTGTGCTGTCCAGGCAATCGTCGCCAGCCCCGGGTGCCGGTCACGAATGCGTTCCAGCAGCTCAAGCCCGTTCTGGTCGCCCAGCGTCAGGTCAACCACCACGGCATCAGGCCGGGTCTGTTCAATGGCACGCATGGCTTCAATCACAGTTGTCGCCCTGCCGCCCAGCTCCAGATCTTCCGTTCTTGAAAGAAAGACTTCAAGCGCATCGCCAATGGCCGGGTGGTCGTCCACCAACAGCACCCGGGCCTTCTTCACGCCAGATTCAGCTATCATCTCTGATTCTCTCCACTTCACATGTCAGTTGTACCTGGTCTCTCTCTGTCGTCCCGAAACGAATCACACCGCCAATCAGGGCGGCACGATGTTCCATGATTTGCCGACCAAGGCCGGTTTTCTGCTCGAAAACGGCAGATTTTTGGCCATCGGCCAGAGTGTTTTGCACTGAAACGCTCAGGTGGGGTCGGGCTGAAATGCGGATCAATACCGCGGCCGGTCTGGCGTGTTTAACGGCGTTATGTAAAGCCTCCCTTACAATCCGATAAAGCTGAGTTGCCGTGAAGTCGTCAGCAAGGGCCGGAACCGATTCAACGACAACCTGAACCTCACACATATTCAACATTTTGTCAAGTGTCGCAAGCTCCTCAATCGCCTGCACAAATCCGGGGCCTTTCACCTGCACGGGCGATTGCCCCAGCATCATCTGCCTCACATCGCGAATGCTGCGGTTCAGGCCCTGGTCAATCCGCCCCAAAATCGCCCGCGACCGGTCATCGCCGGCCGCAAATGAATCGCCCAGGCTCTCGGCATACATCGCCAGCGAAGTCAGTTCCTGGCACAAGGTGTCGTGCAGATCCTCACTGAATTGCCGCCTGAACCGTTCGGCCAGTTGCACCACGTCACTCTCCAGCTCGTGCTGGCGTGTCAGGTCGTCAGCCGCAATAAATATGCCGCCAATCCGGCCATCGGTGTCGAACCATGGGCCAATCGACCACTTTATCAGGAGTTTTCGTCCATCTGACATCTGCCACTCGTCTGAATCCTGCTTCAGAAATTCACCAGCCTGGGCCCGGTTTAGATACGTTTTCCATCGATCAGGCAAATCGGGGTGAACCACAAAGTGATTCCGCGCGATCAAGTCGTTATAGCCACGGCTCAGGCTGTTCATCCATGCACTGCTCACCGCCAGATAGTTCATTTCCCTATCAAGCAGCACCATCGACACCGGTGCTTCCCGCACAAGTGTCTTCAGATGTTCCGCCTGTGCATTCAGGCTGATTTCAGCCAGTCGCTGGGCTGTAATATCAACATGACACCCCAGCACCCGCAGCGGCCGGCCCAGTGAATCAAGCTGCAAAACCGCCCTGACACGAATGTAACGATAGCTGCCTTCGCGGTACCGAAGCCTGATGACATGATCAAAAACACCGGCTTTTTCCTCAAGAAACCGGGCAAATTGCCGCAGGTTTTCCTCAAGGTCGTCGGGGTGAACCAGAGCTTGCCAGGCAAGGGCTGTGCGGGGCAATTCTGCCACGCCATAGCCCGGGTAATTCGCTGCCTGCGAAGTATAAATCTTGTCAGGCGAAAGTAAATCCATTTCCCACAGGCAGATCTCTCCCTCTTCCAGCAGCAGTTGCAGCCGCGACTCAGCCGCCGCCACAGCCAGTTCGGCATTCTTGCGATCGGTAATGTCAAATCTTATGCCCGCCAGCTTCTGCGGCTGATGGTCGGCATCGTAAACAATGCCTGCCTCGGAATAACACCAACACTGCAGGCCATTTTCCAGCACCAGCCGATAACTAAGCTGAAGCCGCCCCTGCGGGTTGGCAACATAGGCCTCAACTTCGGCTTTAAGCCCTGGGGCGTCGTCAGGGTGAATAATCGTCAGGTATTTCTCGAACGAATCAATGCCATGGTGGTCAGATTCATCAACCTGACCGCTTCTGGCCGGTGTCAATGTCAGCTTGCCTGTGCGAAAATTCCTCTCCCAGAGTGTGAGCATCGGAAAGCTTGACGCCACAAGCGATTCCGGCATTCTGGCAATGGCCGCCTGCGTGCCTCCCGGCATTTTTTCGGCCAATCCGGCCCGATCAACCGCCAGGGCCGCCGCCTTGGCCATGGCCCTGAAATACTCTCGCCCGGTGGCATCAAGCGGCACCACACCTTCTGGGCCGAACGTGCCCGAGCCAATCAGGCATCGCTGGCCAAGGATTTCTACCGGCATGTGTACAATCGTGCGATTTTTCAGCAAGGTGGTGATGTTGTGGTTGACGCGTGGGTCAGCCTGGGCATCGTCAATAACAAAAAGCCCGCGGGCCTGCCGCAATTGCTCAAGATAAGTATCTCCTTCGATGGTCAATTCACGGGCCACCACCTGCCGGTTCAGGCCCGGCTCGGCATCGTCCATCATCTGCATTTTCGTGCCATCAGGTGTGATACGGTAAAGCCAGACCCGCCGAAAACCAAGCATCCGCTGGAGTTCTGCACGCATCATATTCAAAATCTGGTGTGTGTCGAATGTCGAACGCAGGGCCTTCTGAAACCGGTTGATTGAATCAAAATACGGCGAAAATCCCACCGCCGGCGGGCTTATGGCTGTGGAGTCGCCCAGGCTGGCGACATGATAAAGCAGATCGCCCGATGGGCTGTGAATGGGCGTGAGCCGCTGGTTTAATAGCCCTGAATCGATACGGCAAAGGCTTGAAATTTCGCCAGGTGTTCGGCCGACAAGTGTCTCGGCCGCGATTGGCCAGCGGCTGAAAAACGCCGGGCTGGCACCAATCAGAAGCAGATCAGGCGAGAAAAGCAGACTTGCATCAAGCGAATTCTGGGACGTGCTTTCCGGACGGACAGATGAAGTGGGGCTATCTGTCATGATTGCCATTACTTTCCAGACCTGACCATGTAACAATGATCAAAGCCAGAATGATACCGCTGAAAGGGTCTCAACCGCAAAAATTTAAAGAGTAAGGGCAAGCTACCAGATTGTCAAATCAGGAAACGACAATCGTTTATCAGACAACTTCAGGCCATAATTAACGACGATTGTCAAGCCATGAATAACGCCACTTTCGGCGTCGCCGGACTTCTGAAGCGGGCTGAACATGATCTCCCTTTCCACACAACAGCCTTGTTATTCGTGGCCCAGGGGGGGGGACGAAACCGATAGCGACGGCATGTGTAAAACACCCTGACACCAGACCCATGAAAAACCGGGGAGAAAACATGGGCTGAACAAGAATCATAGTGTCAAAAATAAGCAACAAGTGCGAAAAAAAAAACGGTTTTCAATGCTTTGTCCAGCGTATGACAAATATGTCATCTTTCATACGACAAAACCCAACCCGCCGCGCCAGCAAGCGACATTGTAAAACTTTCCTTCGCTTGCACTTCGGGTTAGCCTGACAACAGTTTGACAACAACGCCAGGCCAGAATCACAAAAACGGGCCAATCTGCCAGGGGGCGAATTCTTCTTCGCCAATGCCCGCCGCCTCGCTTTTGGTCGGCTTGCCGCTGGCAATAGCCAGAATCTCTTCAAACATACGCTCGCCGACCGATTCCACCGATTCGCCGGCCAGGATCGTACCGGCGTCAAAGTCCATCTCGTCGGGCATGCGCTGAAACAGGGGTGTATTGGTGGTCACCTTAAGGCATGGGGTCGGCTTCAGGCCCAGCACGCTGCCGCGGCCGGTGGTGAAGACCAGCACATTGGCCCCGCCCGCCACCAGACCGGTGGTACAAGTGGGGTCGAAGCCGGGCGTATCCATCATTAAAAGGCCGGGCTGGGTGCAGGGTGCGGCATAGTCAAGCACATCAACCATGGCGGTCGAACCGGCCTTGGCCACGGCCCCCAGCGACTTTTCGTAAATGGTTGTCAGGCCGCCATTTTTGTTGCCAGGCGAGGGGTTGTTGTTGATCACCCCGCCGAAGACGTCGGCATACCATTCCCACCACTTGATCTTGTTACCCAGCTTCTGGCCGACCTCCCGCGAAACGGCCCGCTGTGTGAGAAGATGTTCAGCGCCATAGACTTCGGTGGTTTCCGCCAGAACCGCCGTGCCGCCCTGGGCGACGATCATGTCGGCCGCCACACCCAGAGCCGGGTTGGCCGTGACGCCTGAATTACCGTCGGAACCGCCGCATTCCAGGGCCAGGCAGATTTTTGAGGCAGGCTGTTCGGTGCGTCGCCACTGGTTGGCCTGCGGCAGCAGCTTTTTGATGCCTTCAAAAGCGGCCTCAATGGTGCGGGCAATGCCCCCCTGCTCCTGTATGCTCAGGGTCTGCGGCCGAAGGGCGGCTTTATCGGCACCTTTGGCCGAGGGGTCGGCCGAAAGCAGAACCAGGTCGTGGCTTTCCACAAGGTGGCTGGGGTAAGTGCCTTCACAGCCAAGGCCGACCAGTAGATAAGCCGCCACATTGGGGTGATTAGCAAAGCCGGCCATGACCCGTTCCAGCATCTTGAAGTCCATGCCCTCAAAGGGAAAGCCGCAGCCGGCCTTGTGGGTGATGGCGAAGACGCTGTCCACATGGGGGTAATCGTTAAGGATGCCGCTGGATCGCACCCGCTCGGCGATCATGCGTGAGGTGGAAGCCGAGCAGTTCACGGTCGAGATCACGGCGATGGTGTTGCGGGTGCCCACACGGCCATCAGGGCGAAGATAGCCCTGAAAGGTGCGTTGGCGGGCGGCCACGGGTGCGGGCGGCACGGCCGTGGCAAAGGCGTAGTCACGCTCAAAGGCATCTGCTGAAATATTGTGCACATGCACCCAGTCGCCGGGGGCGATTTCTTTCGAGGCAAAGCCGATGATCTGGCCGTATTTCAGCACCGGTTCGCCTTTGGCAATGGGCCGGGTGGCAACTTTGTGGCCCAGGGTAATCACCTGCCGCACTTCAACCGGGGCAGCCAGGGCGGGATGTTCCAGAATAAAGCCTTTGGGCAGCGGGCGTGCAGCAACGGCGACATTATCATTACGGCCCAGCACAACAACGGCAAAGGGTTGACCAGCAGAGGCTTGAGACATGTGACACGAATTCCGGTAAATGGGGTGGCCGGCGGGCATTGGGGCCATGGCCGGGCTTGGTTGCAGTGGCTTGACATGATACCAGAAAAGCGGCAAAAAGCCGATTGAAGTTCATGAATCAGGAGACCAGAAGATTGAAAAACCGGCTGCGAGGCGTTATTCTGTAAGTAACGGTGGCACGGCTGGTGGCTTGCGACTGAAGGGTCGCGGCCAGAATCTGACAGAATCCTGTCTGTCGTGAAGGCCGTGGTTATTGAGGTGCTCTCAGGGCAGATTTTGATGAAACTGCTAGATTTTCTTGTCCCCGACGCGATTCTGGTTGACTTGCAGTCGCAGGATAAGGATGGTGTGGTTCGTGAGATAGTGCAGTCGCTGCAGAAGGCCGGGGCGATTGCCGCCAGCGACACGGATAGCGTGATCAAGGCGATTTTGAGCCGGGAAGAGTTGGGCTCAACGGGTATCGGCCGGGGTGTGGCCGTGCCACATACCAGGCACCCATCGGTTGACAGACTGGTCGCCTGCGTGGCGGTTTCACACAAGGGTGTTGACTTCGCAGCCCTTGACGACGAACCGGTTTACGTCTTCTTTCTGCTGATCTCGCCGCCGAATCAGCCAGGGCCTCATTTGCGGGCACTTGATAATGCGGCACGCTATATGCGTGATGATGATTTTGTCGAAGACCTGCGCAAGGTGACAAAACCGGCCCAGGTGATTGATCTGATCCGTCGGATGGATCAGCAGCACGCCACCGCTTGACTGGCGAAGGGCAGAAACAGCAGACGGATTCCGGCCCGAATATCGACTCAAAAGGAGTGGTCGAAGTTCGGCCCCCGTCAATTGACCCCGAGATTTTGAGACCACAGGCCATGCAAGCTCCTCAACAAGGCCCGGCGACCCTAAGTGTTGTGATCAGCAATGAATACGGCCTGCACCTGCGGCCGGCCGATCTTTTTGCACGCATGGCGATCGGCTTTGTTTCTGACATCACGGTGCGCCACAAAGACCGGGCGGTGAACGGCAAGAGCATTCTTGACCTGGCCACACTGGCAGCCGAATGCGGGGCCGTGCTTTCGATTGAAGCCACCGGGCCCGACGCCGAATCGGCTGTGGCGGCACTGGCACGGCTGGTGGAATCAGACTTCCAGACTGAAATGCCGAAGGCGAGCTGACCCCCTTGCGGCGAGTCGGGCCGGCTTAAGCCTGATGGCCCCTGTGGGACTGTGACTAATCCGTTAATGGCGATTATCTTGCCGCAATTACTGATTATTTTCTTGGCATTGGCCCGGCGGGCCTGTATAATTTAGTGACCATGATGTTCTGATTTCGGCAGCCCGAAATACTCATATTGATGTAAGGGCTGCCAGGAGCATATCACCTGATCGATGCACGAATTGATGGTATTTCATCGCACTGATGCTTACTGACCCCACGCTTCCGACCACTTCAGCCCAGACACCGCCGATGCTGGCAAATTCCTGCTGGCGTTATCAGTTGCGGTTTTCGAAGTCGGAAGGGCTGGTCTGGATAGGGCATCAGGACTTGATGAAGGTATTTGAAAGGCTCTTTCGCCGGGTAAGTCTGCCGGTGGCCCAGTCGCAGGGTTTTAACCCGCGCCCGAAGATGAATCTGGTGCAGGCCCTTGGGCTTGGCATCGAGGCACGCCGGGAAGTGCTTGAGGTAGAACTGACCCAACCCATAGCTCTTGATAGTCTTATCGAACAATTGAACCAATCGGCTCCGGCAGGATTGCGGTTTCTTGAGGCTCGTTGGATGACGAACCGGAAACCAGGCCTGGCGGAGTTTATTCATTTCACCTTTGAGAAGGACATTCCCGCCGACCGTCTGGAGTCGGCACGCCGTCGCATGGAGGATTTTCTCGGTGCAACCCAGTTCCCGATAACGCGTAAGCGTGAGAACCAAACCGTACAAATTGACTTGAGACCGCTCGTTGAACAACTGTACTGGTCAGATTCCGGCAGGCTCGGCATGACTCTCAGAGTCACCCCCCAGGCCACGGCACGACCTGAAGAAGTGCTGGCGATGCTTGGGCTTGGAGACCTCTTCAGCCTGGGCTGCCTGATTCGCCACGACGTTGTTCTGCGGGATACCTGACCGAACGGATCGAGCGGTGCCGTGCGTTTCGACAGGAAACCGGCCGACCCCGATTCAAAAGAGTTTTCCCCGAACCCTGACACACAAACCCCTCGCCGCAATCAAGTGAATCGCTTTTTTGCCCGTGCCCCGAAGCAAGGCGGCAACCCGGCTGAAAACGGCTTGATCGTGGCTCAAACTAAAAATCAGGAATCGCCAGTGCCACATTCCATGACGAGCATTCGATCCAGCATAGCGACTGACGATCGGCTCCGGGCGGTGGCAGGTGCATTCCGACAGGACACTGCCCACAATGAAGAAAGAAATGTTGATCAACGTCCTCCAGGCGGAGGAGTGCCGGATCGCCATCATTGAAGATGGACTTCTGGAAGAGCTTTACGTCGAGCGAAGCAGCCACGAGACTTACACAGGCAATATTTACAAGGGGCGGGTTGTCAACCTTGAGCCGGCCATTCAGGCGGCATTTGTTGACTTCTCCATCGGCCGCAACGGCTTTCTGCACGTCTCTGACGTAGAACCCCGCTACTATAGCCGCCACCCCGGCGGCACTGGCGGCGGCGAAGGTGCCGAAGCCACAGGCCGCGAACGCAGCCCCCGCTGCGGCGGGCCGGGCGAAGGCCGACCGGGCCGATCAGGCTATGGGCGGGGTGAGGGCCGACCAGGTGGCCGCCGCGATGATCGTCGCGGGCCCCAGCCGCCTTCAGCACCCGTTACTCAGGAATTTGGTGCGGAATCGACATCCGGCCCTGCCGATTTTGGCTCGGGGCTTGATGAATTTTCGTTTGGCGACTTTAACCCCATTGCCGCCGGCGAAACATCGCCGGAAATGGCACCACCTTCTCCGGAAGGTGCCAGGCCCAGAGACCGCGGCGACCGCGACCGGGGCCGCCGGGGTGGTGGCCGAGACCGCGGCGGCAGAGGCCCGCGTGGCCCGCGCGACCGTTCGTATCGGGGCGGTGGCAGACCTCAGGAGCCGCAGCCGACCGAATTTTCAGGCCAATCGCCCGAATTTCATGGTGAAGTGGCAGCAGGCAGCTTTTTTGCCGAGTCGGAATCGCTGGTTGTTGAATCCTTCCATGGCGACTTCATGGCCGATGAAATGGCCACCGATTTGACGCCGCAGGCTGCCCCCGAGCCGACCCTGGCACGTGAAATTCAGCAGGAACCGGAATCGCCCGAACTGACATTAGACCCACAGCCGACCTTCACACCCGAGCCGGAATCGCGGCGCGAAGTGGTGTATGAAGAGCCGAAAGTGGTGCCCCCACCGCAGCCGACCCGCCCCCGAAAGAGCTTTGGCGCAGGCCTGGAAGACTGGGACACCAGCTTTGAAGCCCCTGCCCGCAAGCCCTTTGTGGCACCCGTCAAGCCCGTGGTGGCTGAAATCCCCGCCCCCGAAGCACCATCGGCACCGGCCGCTGAAGTGCCTGCCCCGGCTGAACCGGCCCGCACGATTTCAACCGTAACCCGGGCCATTTCGCCGGCTCCGGCTCCGCCCCGGCCACGTTCCCGCTTCGGCAGCGGCCTGATTGAAGACGCTGAAGCCGATCAGCCAAGGGCCCGGTTTGAATCGCCCGTAGCCGACCGGCCTGTGGTGATTGATCGCCTGCCCGTGGCCGAGCCAGCCCCTGAACCCGTGCCGCCACCCGTGATGGAGTCACCAGGATTCTTTGCAGGACAGGCCGCTACGGGTGCTGAGGCTGTCGAGATTCCGGCGGCTGAAACTTCAGCCCCTTGGGTGGAAGCCATTGAGGCGGAAACCGACCTGACCGCAGAATTTCCGCCGGCCGAGAGCCTTGAAGATTCATCTCAGGCTGAGGTGGAATCACCCGAAGCTTCACCCCGCGGGCGTGGCCGACGCCGGGGCGGCACAGGGCGTGGCCGCGGCCGACCGCCGAGAACGGCCCTGCCGGAAGTGGAAGCAACGCCGGAGGCGGAACCCACAGCCATTGAAACGGGCCTTTCGGGGCTTGAAGCCGCAGGCGAAGCGGAGACGACCGTTTCCGAAACGGCACAACGCCAGCCAACAGGCCGCGATTTCATCAGGGCCAGGGGCGGGAATCGCCCGCCGTTGGGCCCGAGAGAAGAGATTCCCGAGCATCTCTGGAACCTGACACCGGCCGAGCCGGATCAGACCGAAGCGGGCGAAGAAGACGAAGGCGGCGAAGAACGCCCCGGCGGCCGATATGTGCCAAGGCTTGAGCGTGAGCGCAGGGGCCGTGGTCGCAGGCCACGCCGGCCAGCCGAATTTGAACGTTCCGAAGTCGGTTCAGGGCCTGACGATGAAGGCCTTCTGGCTGAAGGCGAACCAGGCGAAGATGCCGACGGGCTTGAGCCGATTGCCGATGAAGACCCACGGCTGAGCGATCGGAGCGGTCTGGCGCGGAATAATCGTCGGCGTCGCCGGCGTCGCCGGCCAGGCGTAAAGGAAAAGGGCCCTTCCACGGGTACCGAACCTGTCGAATTTGATCCGCTTTCACCTGAAATGGAAGGCGAAGGCAGGCAATCAGGCGGCGACTGGTCGGAACTTGACTGGTCGGCCAGCCCGCCAGGCGCAGCCGAATCGCTTTCGGAAGATGGTCTTTCCGACGACTCTGACCTTGATTCGGACGAGGCTCCGGCAGGAGCAGGCCGCCCCCGCAGAATGCATGGCCGGGGCGGGCCAAGGCGTTATCGTCGTGGCCGCCATCAGTCTGAGATCGGTCCGGCCCCGGGCGATGATCTGGGCGACGATATGGACGACGACGGCGATTCGTCGGCTGAGGCCTATGTGCCCGACCCGAACGACATTGTCGAGCCCGAGCTTCAGGAAGAAATTCGCCGCGAGGCGGAAGAAATTGAAGCGATGGAAATTGAGCTTGGGATTCGCCAGCCGGGCGAGTTCCGCGAATCGCTGCGTGGCGGTGGCCGCGGGCCATACAAGCCACCGATTCAGGAAATCTTCCAGCGCAACGATGAAGTTCTGGTGCAGGTTATCAAAGAGAGCCTGGGCACAAAAGGCCCGACACTTTCCACCTACATCTCCATACCCGGACGTTATCTGGTGCTGATGCCGGGCCTGCAGCGGGTCGGCGTTTCACGCAAGATCGGCGACGATGCCCAGCGGCGCAGGCTGCGAGACAAGATGAACGCCCTGAACCCGCCCAAGGGCCTGGGCTTCATCGTACGAACAGCCGGTGTTGACCGCACCAAGCGAGAACTGGCCCGCGACCTGGCCTATCTGCTTCGGCTCTGGAAGACGATCCTCAGGCGCATCAAGCGGACACGCTCGCCGGCTCCGATTTATCAGGAGTCGGACATGATCATCCGCACCATCCGCGACATCTTCACGGGCGAGATCGACACGATCTGGATCGATGAACCGTCGGCGTTTGAGCGGGCCCAGGAATTCCTCAAGAACGTTATGCCGAAGTATGTGGACCGGCTGAAGCTTTACGGCGACAAAACACCGCTGTTCCACAAGTATGGCATTGAAGACGAGATCGCCAAGATTGGCCAGCGGCACGTGCCGCTGCCGGACGGTGGCTCGATTGTGATCGACCAGACTGAAGCTCTGGTGGCGATTGACGTGAACTCGGGCAGCTTCCGGGCTGACGACGACGCCGAACGCAACGCCTATGAAATGAACCTGCGGGCCGCCCGCGAGATTGCCCGCCAGCTTCGCCTGCGTGACCTTGGCGGCGTGATTGTCAACGACTTCATAGACATGCGTGACGAACGCCACCGCCGTGGCGTGGAACGTGCCCTTCGCGACGCCATCCGCCGCGACCGGGCCCGCACCAAGATCCTGCGTATGAGCCAGTTTGGCCTGATCGAAATGACGCGTCAGCGTATTCGGCCAAGCATCAAGCGATCCATTTATGAAGATTGCCCGAACTGCCTGGCGCAGGGCGTGGTGAAGACGTCCGAGAGCATGTCGATCGACGTCATGCGTATTCTGGCCATGGCCGCAAACCGGCAGGATATCCGCCGGATTAACATCACCTGCTCGCAGAATGTGGCCAACTTCCTGAATAATCGCAAGCGGCAGGATCTGGCCCGAATTGAACGTGACGGGCACCTGACAATTCACATTCGGCCTGAGGCCGATGTCGCAGCCGAGTTTCTGCAGGTGGATGGTTTCGGCAATTACAACACCGAGATCAGGCTTTACCCGACCCAGGCAATGACATCTCACCGCCGCATGCCGAACACCACTGGCGTGGGCCCGGCGGCCAGCCATGGCCACGGCCATCATCACAGCCACGGGCATGGGCACGGCCATTCCCGCTGATTGAAAAAATGTTCTTTGACAAAGCCCGGATCGCTTGATCCGGGCTTTTTTATTTTCATTCCGATTGCATTTATGTTGTAATAGATTTAACAAAAACACAGTGGCAAGCCATTTCAGCCGTCGGGAAATGCAATCAATGCAGAAAATCGTTGTTTCAATGGCCATGGCAGTGCTGGCAATGATTCAGGCAAGTGGCGATGAAATTCGTGTCATGAGTTATAACATTCGCTTTGGCTCGGCCAGCGATGGTGTCAATTCGTGGCCCAACCGGCGAGATTTTCTGGTCGAGACGATTCGGAAATACAATCCTGACCTGCTGGGCACCCAGGAAACGCTGGCATTTCAGCGTGACGACCTGAAAAATGCCCTGACTGATCATGAATGCCTGGCGGCGGGCCGCGACGATGGCCAGGAAAAGGGCGAGATGATGGCCCTGTATTTTCGTCGCGATCGATTTGAAAAGCTTGATTCCGGACACTTCTGGCTGTCAGAATCGCCCGATATGCCAGGCTCAAAAAGTTGGGACAGCAGCCTTCCCCGTATGGTCACCTGGGTGAAACTCAAAGACAAATTGCATTCCGGCGAGAAGCCGATTGTATTTTTAAATACCCATTTTGATCATCGTGGCCCAAAGGCAAGGGCTGAATCGGCCAGATTATTGAAATCAAAAGCCGACTTGATCGGTAAAGACTGCCGGATTATCATTTCCGGCGATTTTAATTGCGGCGAAGGCACCGAGCCTTACAAAGCCCTCTTTTCAGCATCAGGCGATATGCGGTTTGTCGATAGCTTTCGACAGTCATTTCCAGCCCGATTGGGCAATGAAGGCACTTTTTCCGGATTTAATGCCAATAATACAGCCGGAGAGAGAATTGACTGGATTGCAGCCACGCCCGACCTGAAATGCAATCAGGCGGGGATTGACCGCACAGGCCGCGAGGGAAGAACGGCGTCGGACCATTTTGCAATATTTGCCAGTTTTCAGGCTGTGGCTGCCGCCGGCCGGGAAAAAAAAATCCGGGTGCTGAGTTACAATATTTATCATGGCGAGGGGATGGACGGAAAATTCAATTACGAGCGAACAGCGGCGATCATTAAAGCCGCTGACCCGGATTTTGTCGCCCTTCAGGAAGTGGATAAAAAGACGATGCGGGCCAGCGGTGTTGACCAGCCGGCCGAGCTGGCCAGGCTCACGGGCATGCATGGCATTTTCGGCAAGCAGATTGATTACAGCGGCGGCGATTATGGCCAGGCCATTTTGTCAAAATATCCGGTGAAAGACTCAAAAATTCACTGGCTACCGGGCATGCCTGAACGCGAGCGGCGGATTGCATTTGAAGTGACAGTGGAACGAGCAGGGCGGGAAATGAAATTTGTGACAACCCACCTGCATCATCAAAATAATACATTCCGAGAACAGCAGGCCGCCGAGCTGAACCGGATCTATGCTGATTCAAAGGTGCCGGTCATTCTGGCCGGCGACCTGAACGCCATGCCGGAAAGCCAGCCGATTGCAATTTTCAAAAAGGCCTGGGGCTTCGGCAATACCGACACTTCGTTATTGACATATCCTGCTGATAAGCCAGTGCGGCAAATAGATTATGTTCTGTTTCGCCCGATGGGCCTTTATCGCGTAACACAGCAGAAAGTGATTGATGAGCCTGTTGCTTCCGATCATCGCCCGGTGCTGGTGGAGATTGAAGAAACAGGCCGCTGATTTCAATTGATCAGGCGACAGGTCAACCCCGCCCCAGCAGGCACATGGCGGCATTTCGGCCATTTACGCCGATTACTGATCCGCCGGGGTGCGTGGCTGCGCCGCAGAGATAAAAGCCCGGCATGGGTGTTCGGGCCGTCAGGCGATTTTCCCACATATATTGCGGCAGGCATTCGCCCTGAAAAATGTGGCCGCCGGTCAGCCCCACTTCACGCTCAATATCAGGCGGGCCAAGCACCTGAATATGCTCAATGGCCTCAGGCAAGTTGCTGCAGAAGCGGGCAATGGTGCCAATCACACGATCCTGCACTTTTTGTCGATTGTCGTCCCAGGTTGAGCCGTCAGCAAATTGATCAGGCACATACTGGGCAAAAACGCTCATGGTGTGCCGCCCGGCCGGGGCTACGGAAGCATCATGGGCCGACTGAAAATAAAGTTCGGTCCAGATTTGTTCAGGCAGTTCGCCGCGGCGCATGGTGTCAAACGAAGTCTGCCAGCCGGCGTGATCAAGTGGCGTGTTGACCTGCCCCTTATGGTGCTCTTCAAAAGTGCCGGGCCGGACCAGGAAGTTTGGCATCTCGCGCAGGCCGACATTGCATTTCACGGTGCAGCCGCGAATGGGCACAGCTTTGACACTCGCGGCCCAGGCCGGGTCGGCATTGGTGCCAAGTAATTTCAGGGCGACGTGTGGATCAGCATTACAAATGACATTCGTCGATTTTATTTTCGTGCCACATTCCAGAATCACACCCAGCCCCGGCTCAATTTCTGCCACGGGGGCAGCGGTTTTAATCGTCACGCCGGCTTCAAGTGCGGCATCGGCAATCAGGAACGACGTCATGCCCATGCCGCCGCGCACATAGCCCCACTGCCCGGCCAGGCCACCCATTCGGCCCGAGGCATGATGAAAATGGACGGCTGCCGTGCCAGGGTCGAGCGGGCTGGCGTTGGTGCCAATCACGCCCTGGCCCAGTTGGGCCACGCGCAGGTGTTCGTCAGTCAGGAAGTGGTCAAGCAGATCAGCCATTGACCACTCAAAAAGCAGCTTTCTGGCCAGTGGGTCATCACCAAGCCGCGATTCCATTTTTTCACGGGTGGGGGCCGGATCAAGCCAGAGATCGTCGGGCCCGGCAGGGCGAAGCCGGTCGCGAACGCGTGCCTTGAGGGCAGACATGGCCTGAAAGCCGGCAAGATCGCGGGGCGCGAATCGGCGGATTTCGTCGTCGCAGCGGGCGTCGTCGTCCCAAAGCTGAATGGATCGGCCGTCAAGAAACGGCACGAACATGCCGGAAAGGGCGGGTGTCCAGTGAAACCCGCGGCTGACGAGCTGAAGTTCGTCGATGACGGTCTGGTGCAGAAGGCCGGCAAGATAGGCGCAGGGGCCCATTTTATAGCCAGGGAAGGGCTGGGCAATGGTGGCCGCCCCGCCCACGCGGTTTCGGGCTTCAAGCACAAGCACCTTCTGCCCGGCCATGGCCAGAAAGGCAGCGGCGGTCAGGCCATTGTGGCCGGCACCGACAACAATGGCATCCCACGGCTGGGCGGCCAGGGCCTGAAAAGCGGGGCCATCAGCAAACTGGCCCTGGCGATTGGCGGTGATTGAGGCTTCCAGAGGGGTGTGCTGCCTGGCCATCGCAATTCACCTGAAAAACCGGTGTGACTCTGTCGCAGAATGGTAAACCATGGTATCATGCATGCTTAAATCCAGTCAAACAAGCGTTTTTTGCTGACCGGCCTTCGTTGCGAAAGAATGAGTGCCCACCATGATGGAAACCGAAGAATTTCCCGTCCGATTTATTGCCCAACTTGAGCTTGGCAAGTCGTTTCAGGCCTATTTGCAATTTGTTTCACGCGATCAGGGGAAGACGGGCAAGGGCGACCCTTATTTCACCTGCAAATTTCGCGACAAAACCGGATCGGTCGAATCAAAGGCGTGGAACAACAGCGACCTGTTTCGGTGGTGCCAGCAATGGGCCCAGGGCGATATTGTGTGGGTGTGCGGGCAATATTCGCAGAAAGACGCCAAATACAGGCCTGCGATCGAGATAACAGAAGCCAGGGCGGTGAAAAACGACCCTGAGCTTGAGAAGAATTTCGACTGGTCGATGATTGTCGAGGCTTCAAAATGGCAGCCCGAAGTGCTGAAAACCAGCATTTTTAATGATCTTCGCAAGAATGTGCGCGATCATCGGCTGGTTGACCTTGTGGAGGTGCTCTTCGACGAACACTGGGAGGTGCTGAAAACCCTGCCGGCCGCAAGCCGGATGCACCACGCAATGACCAGCGGCTGGCTGGAACACATGTGGAGCATGGTGCGCCTGGCGAACTCCGTCGGCACGCATTATGCCCTGTATTACAAAGACTTAATCCCGCCTCTGCAGAAAGACATACTGATTGTGGGCGCGGTGCTGCACGACATTGGTAAGGCGATTGAGCTGAGTTACGACCTGATGACCGAAGCCAGTTACACGACCGCCGGCAAGCTGCTGGGGCATATTGTGATGGGCCGCGACATGATTCGCGCAGCGGCAGCGAAGGTGAACCCGCCGATTGACGACGAGCGGCTGCTGCGGCTGGAACATGCGATCCTGGCGCACCACGGCAGGCAGGAATATGGGTCGCCGATTGCCCCGCAGACGCTTGAGGCGATGCTGCTATCGATGATCGACGACATGGACGCCAAGGTGAACGCCATTGTGCGGGGCCTGCGGCAGGCGGAAATGGCGACGACACCTGAAGGCAAAGGTGCCGCGTGGACACCCGAAAAAATCTATTCGGTTGATCCGTCACGGTTTTTTTATCGTGGCACCGAACTGCCGGAAATACCGGAGAGAGAGACTGCCGAATTAGCTGAAAGTGCGGCTGAGGCGTCTGTCGGTTCAGGTGGTAGCTGATTTTCCGATAATACTTCAAGTTTTCACGGGTGGAGTATTGGCGATTTTTTTCGTGATTCATTACAATCGTTGACTGATTGACGAGAGGGGCTTTGATAAAGCCCCTGAACTCTATGATTCGCATCCGTTTGAAAAGGAGAACTCATATGTCAGTTTCTCGTAGCCTGAAGGCTTTCTTTGCTTTTTCTCTGACCCTGGCCGTTGTGGGTTGCGGTGGTGCTGAGAAGCCAGCCCCTGCCCCTGCAGTTCCGCCAGCCAACGCCGGCACGGGCACAGGCAGCGTGAATGCTGACCCTGCCGCCAAGCTGCCGAAGGCTGAAGCCAAGCCAGCCGAAGCCCCTAAGGCCGACGCCAAGCCAGCCGAAGCCCCAAAGGCTGAAGCCAAGCCAGCCGTAGCCCCTAAGGCCGACGCCAAGCCAGCCGAAGCCCCTAAGGCTCCTGAACTGAAGAAGCCTTCCTGAAATAACGGGTAACAAAATATGTCATTTTCACATTCGAAGTTTGCCTTCGTGGCTGCACTTTTTGCTGGTGCTTTGAGCGGTTGTGCCGACAAAGCGGCCAACAATAATGCACCCGCGGCCGCACCTTCAGCTTCTGTCTCGGCCGGTACCGAGGCTTCTGCCAAAGCAGCGGCCAGCACCGCCAAACCGGCCCTGACCGCTGAAGAAAAAGCGGAAATCGCCAAATTGTCCGAGAAGAAAGATCAGGACGCTGCACTGGCCCAGGCTAGCTGCCCCGTCACTGGCGAGAATCTTGGTTCCATGGGCGTGCCAATCAAGGTATCCGCCGAAGGTAAAGATGCTTATCTCTGCTGCAAGGGCTGCGTGAAGGATTTTGAAAAAGATCCGAAGGCTGCCTTTGCCAAGCTGGCCAAGTGATTTTTGTCACTTAGGAATCATGAAAGGGAGATGCGAAACTTCGCCTCTCCCTTTTTTTGTTAATTTTAGGCAATATTGCATTTACAAGAATTTGTTCAGGCTGTCAGTTCAACTGGAGTTATTGAAATTATTCGTTCCGATCAGTTTTTATTGGCTGCAGAATGCCTGACTACAGACTCTATGAGTTTGCATTACACGAAACTGTCAATCAGGTTGCAATAAGCCAATGGCAGGGGCTCTCGTGGGCAAAGCAGCTTATTAAATTTGCAGAAATCAATAAAACAGGCGAGGCCAGAACGACCTCGCCACTCGACTATTCAAAGAAGCCCAGGCGGCAGACGGGTGAGAACAAGGCCTTATTTTTTGGGCTTTGATTCACGCTTCACCTGCTTCTTTTCTTTCTTTTCATCTTCGTCATCGTCGTCGTCTTCTTCTTTTTCCTTGTTCTGCAGCTTTTTCAGCTCGGCAAGAATTTCATCAAGGGCTTTTTCAGCTTTTGAGACGCGACGCTCCAGCTCGGGGCCAGCACCAGGGGGCATTGGCATGATGGGCTGGGCGGGCAGTCGGCCGCCCATCATCGCACCGGGAGGCAGAGGGATATTCGGAATGCGATCGCCAGGCACCATGCGTAGCTGGATGTTTGGCTGGCCTTCCATCTTCAAACCGCCCGGGCCTTCAACGCGAAACATCATCACGCCGGCACCGCCGTTCTCACGGCCTTCGGCTTTGGCAAGTTTCTCGGCAGCGACTTTCAGCCGTTCTTCAGCTTCTTTCATGTCGCGCCGGGCACGTTCAATGATTTCACGCTTCTCAGGCGGCAGTTTGGAGAGATCTACCGGCCCGCCCGGAACAACTTTGGCGATCATGGCACGGGCCTTGTCGCCTTCGACAGGGCGGCCGTTTTCCGTGATTTTTACCTGTGGCTCTTTGTCGCCGTCCTTGCGCACTTCCACACGCACTTCGCGGCGTTCTTCAACCCGGCGATCGCCATCGCGGCGGGGGGCTTCTTCACGCTTCGCAGCTTCTTCGCGGCGGTTGGCGGCAGCCCGCTCTCGCTGGCCGACCTCTTCTCGCATCCGGTTAACCTGCAGCTCGGCCTCGGCCCGGGCACGCTGGGCTTCTGCTTTGGCCTGGGCTGCGGCCCTTTCCGCTTTTTCCATAATCTCAACACGGGCACGCTCAACTTGTTCCTTCATGCGGCGTGCTTCAATTTCGGCCTGCTCTTTCAGGCGGCGTGCTTCATTGCCAATCTCGGCCCGGGCTCTTTCAGCCTGTTCACGAGCCCGGCGAATTTCGGTATTGATGCGTTCGCGCGTTTCAGGCGGCAACTTGCTCAGAAGACGCTCAAGTTCTTCGGTTGCACGGTTCGACTCACCACCGGGCCGGTCGCCCTTCGGCTTCTCGTCAGGAAAGGCCCAAACCGAACTGCTGGAAAGGCTTGTCAACATCAGGCCCAGGGCCAAAGCCCGCCTGAAATTCAAAATAGGTTTATTCATCGCTCGTCACCTGATTCTGGTTGTAAATTCACCAACTGCTGAAGATTCACCGGCCGTGAAATCAGCCAATCTCATCAGACTTTACGTACTTTATTTAATCAGAACGGCCAAGATCCGGCGAGATGAATTTTTGGTGGTTTAAGAAAGGCTTTTTTGAGCCATCTCTATTTATCCCCAAAACACACCATCCGGGTGAAGCTGAGACCGCACCCGGATGACGGCATCTTCATCACTTCGGCGCGGCAGGCGTTTCACGCCAGAGCCATCGCAACGTATCGGGCAAAATCGCCTTACCGTGTTTGTTGGAATGGAAACCTTCGCCATAAACGAACTGGTAGTCGTAGTTTGCGAACCGCAGTGCCTTGGCCATCTGCTGATTGGCCAGCGGCCAACTGCCGTGCATGTTGTCGAGATCGTTCTCGCCGTCCTGCAAAAAGACGCGAATTGGCTTGGGCGGGGTTTTGCGAATCAGGGCCGGGTAGTTGTGCCCGCCTTCACGCATGCTTTTGCCGCTGGCGATGTTCGTGAAACTGCCAACCCACGAAAGCACTTTCGAAAACTCGTTGGGCCGCTCCCAAGCCACAGTGAAGGCGCAGATACCGCCCGAACTGATGCCCGCAATGGCCCGGCCGGCGGCATCGTGCCGCAGCTTGACCGACTTCTCAGCCTCAGGCAGAATTTCTTCCAGAAGGAAGCGGGCATATTGGTCGGAAAGTGTGTCGTATTCGAAACTTCGGTTTGATTTGCCGTCAGCGAATTTACCTGGCTCGATGAAGACGCCCACCGTCACCGGCATCTCGTTACGGGCAATCAGGTTATCGAAAGTTGTGGGAACATAGTCATTATAACCCTGCCCATCCTGAAACACCATCACGCAGGCCGGGGTTTTGCCATCGTATTGCTTTGGCACATAAATCCACCAGCGGCGAGAGGTTCCGTCAAACACTCTCGACTTGAACACACCCATGTCGCGCAGCTCGCCTTTGGGGTTGTTGGGGTCGGGCAGGTTCTCGTGATGTTCCAGATAGACTTCCATCGTGCCTGCGGAGAATGGCTTGTCGCCAATGCGATAAACCCAGTGCCACGAAGAACCTGGCTTAAGGCCAACCGAGGCGGCATAAAGATTTGTTTCGCCAATGCGCTGAAGCTGAAGCGAGACGCCGCGATTGTCGTCGGCCACCACGGGCACAGCGGCGGGGTTCTCGGCTTCAATGGCCACGGCCACGTTAATGCCGTCTACCTTGGGTTTGGCACCTTTTTTGAAGTCCTGCTTGCCAAACCAGTTGCGCACTTCATCGGCGAGCTTTTGGGCGGCTTCACCGGTAGGCTTGGCCGAGAGCCGGTCAGCCAGTGTGGCGTGGTTCAGCGGTTCGGCTGTCTGGGCCATGGCCGTAACGGCAGTGCCAGCGACGAGAATCGCCAAGGCCGACCCAAGATTGAGCTTTCGTGAAATAAAATCACCGAGATTCATGGCAGGGTTCTCTCCTTAGATGCCTTTTCAAAGCGGTCTGGTTGATCTGCATCGTCAGATGGTCAATTCCTGACGGACAACTTTATCGATTTTGATGATTATACTGACTTTGCAAAACAAGTCATCTACAATTCAGCAGGGCCGTTCAATTCCCGTTCGGCGGTAAATACAATGCATCCGTGCCGCACACGACACTAATGCCCGGCCCATCGGCCAGAAACTGATTCAACGAGAAATTGCGAAACACCCCATGCCCGACGTTATCGTTATCTGTGCCAATGGTTTACAGGCCGCCTTCCTGGGGGCATACGGCAACCCGTGGATTCACTCCCCAAACCTTGATCGGCTGGCAGCCACCGGGTTTGTGTTCGACTCGCACTATGCCGATAACCTGACCACCCTCCCCACCCGGCGATCGTGGTGGTCAGGCCAATACACACTTCACGACCCGAACAGGGGCTGGGGCCGGCTGGAAAAACCGGCCGAGGCTGATCTGCTGGCACGCCTGAAATCGGCCGGAATTGCCACAACTATCATATCTGACTGCCCTTATGTCAACGACCCTGACATGGGCTATCTGCGACCCTGGGCGGAATCGATTGTTGTTCGCGGGTCGGGCTATGATGCCTGGTGCAAACCTGCCCCCGGCGATGCCGACTGTGCCGCCAATGACTCATTCCCCCTGCCTGCGCCTGATGAGCCAGCCTATGAAACCTGGAGAAACCGCTGGAACGACCTTCTGCGAAACCGCCGAAAAACCAGGCGGCTTGAGGATGAGTCGCAGACTGGCGTGGCCCAGGTGGTTCAAAAGGCAATTGGCTGGCTTGTTAGTCGGCCAAAGGCTGAGCCGTTTCTGCTCTGGCTCGACATCTTCTGCCCGCATGGGCCCTGGGATTTGCCGCTGCAATATCGCGATTATTACATCGCTGACAGAGCCGAGGAATTCGAAGTGCATGAAACCGGCGACCTGGTGATGGCTGCCGAGACCGAGGCCCGCTCAGTTCGGGCATTCGTTGATGTGCCGGGCGGATTTGTGGGCGAGATCATCAGCGACGACGAACTGCTGCGGCTGCGCAAAACCTATGCCGGGGCCGTGACGATGCTTGACACCTGGGTTGGCCGGCTGCTTGACCATCTCGCCGAAAACTCGCGATATGCCAATGCAGTGATTGCATTTACATCAGATCAGGGCGAACCGCTGGGCGAGCATGATTTTGTGCGAAGGCCGCTGGCCACGGTCTATGCGGAACTGGCCCACACGCCGCTGATTTTGAAATGGCCGGGCTCAGCCGACTTTGGCCAGCGAAGGCGAGGGCTGGTGCAGTCGGTTGATTTGCCCGCGACCATTATGGATGCGCTGGGGCAGCCGCTTCCTGCCCAATGGCACGGCAAAAGCCTGAAAGTGATGATTGACGATGCCGAAGCGACACTTCGCGAGCATGCCCTGATTGGCATGGACTGCGAAGTTTTTGGCTATCGCACCGCCGAATGGCTGCTGATTGAGCGGGCCGAAGCGGATGAAGCCGATGAGGAGCCACAGCCCGAGCTTTACATCAAGCCGGAAGATGCCTGGGAAAGAAATGATGTGGCCTCTGTAGAAGAGGAGACCACCAGCGAACTATCGGCCCGATTGCAGAAGGCGCTGGATGAACTGGCGGGGTGATAAGCCGCGAGGGCTGAATTAAAGGCCTGGCGAAAGACGATTAAAGCCGGGATTTTTGCCGGTTAGCATGCTGCTGCTGGCCATGCCGGGGCGATCGCTGCCCGACCAGTTCTGGGTTGACCAGTTTTGTCTTTTCGCCGGCACGACTTCCTCTTCACCGAGAAAGAACGACTTGAGGCCAGTTCCGGCACGCCTGAAAAGCGATGGGCCGGATGATGCTTTTTCAGACGGGGCGGGTTTGCTCGCTTCAGGCTTGGCAGGCTCAGGCTTGATGGGTTCAGGCTTTGCCATGGGCACCGTCAGGCTGGTGGCGATGATGGATCGGTCAGCTTTGGCCGGTTTTTTCAGCTCAGGGCCGGGCTTGGTTGACTTTAACGAGTCGTAAGAGGCCACGGCCAGATCAGGCGTGATTCGCGGAGGCACGGCCGGGTTCGCCTGATTTGCCCAGGGATTGGCCGATTTTCTGCCGTTCTGGCCATAACTTGCCGGGAATTCAACTGGCGGAAGGCCTGATGATGTGCTCACGACCATTCTTGGCCGGTCGGCGTTCGACGAATAAGACGCTGTGCGCGTGGATGCCGCCGGCTTCTGCACCTCGGCCGATGCCTTGACCGGCTGAACACTTGCAGCAGGCGGCTGGGCGGCCGACAGGGCCTGAACTGGGGCGGCCGACTGGGCCTGGACAGGGGCGGCCGACTGGGCCTGGACAGTGGCGGCGGGCTGCGATGCCACTACTTGCTGGGCTGACTTGTCGTCGGTTGCGGCGCTTTCAACAGTCGCCGGGGCTGGTTGTTCGACGGGTTTGGTGGCAGGTTCCGACGCGACCTGAACCGCTTTTTCCGCCACGGCCGGCTTTGGTGATGATTCGCTGGTGAAAGCTCCGCCACTTAGCCGACTGGCCAGAGTGGAGCGGCTTTTTTCATAAAATTCGCGAGTGGTGGCCCGTATCGAGGCCAGGCCCGACTGCCGGGGCCGGAATGAGGGCTCGTCGGTCTGCCGGTTGGTCCAGCGGCGAAGCGGGTTTTTCAGCTCGAAGTGAACAACCAGGCCGATTTCAGACCGGCTGAATACGCCCGAAGTCTTTTCAGCGGTCTCGGGGGCCTTGCCCTCCTCTTCATCAGGCAGAGGCTGAAGCACTTTCACTGGCTGTTCATCAGTCGGTGCCTTGATTTCGGCGGAATCAGGCGATGTGGCCGGTGGCGGGCTCGACTCTGGCTGAGCTGTCGCCGGGGCAGCTTCCCGATTCGCCTGATCGGCATCAGCCGATAATCGCCTGACACCCGGGTCGGCCGTTTGTTCCTTCAACTGCAATGGGGCGGCTGGCGGCTCGGCAGCCTTCGGAATGGCGGGAATATCCATCTCGGGTGCCGGGGCCGGCAGCGGAGCGATTTCGGGCGACTCGGCCGGTTTCGCCACTGGGGCCTGTGCCGATTCGGCAGGCGGCTTCATGGCGACTTGCGGAATGGCTGGTGGCTCGGGCTGGCTTGACTGTACCGGTGCGGCTTCCGGCGGCTTCATGGCGACTTGCGGAATGGCTGGTGGCTCGGGCTGCTGTGCGGGTGTGGCACTGGCTGTTGCTGGCGCGGGTGCGGCATTGGCTGTTGCAGGCGCGGGTGTGCTGGCGGCTACTGTCGGTGGAATTGCTGGTTTGGTTTCAACCGAAGGAATGGCCGGAATTTCAGGCTGAAGCACGGGTGCGGTAGCAACAGCTGCCGGTGGTGTGGCCGGCCTTGCCACAATTTCTTCTGCCGGAACGGGTGGTGGATTCAGGGCTGGCGGGGTATCGGTAACCACAGAAGCCTGTGCCTGAACCGGAGCTGCCGGGCTTGCAACCGGGGCGGGCTGGGGCGCCGCAAGCTCAGCGGCCGGAATTCCGGGAACGGCCAGGTTTTCAGGTGTGCTTTGTGCCAGGGTTGGCTGGCTGGCTGGCACAGCTTGCGACAGTTCTTCCGATGGCTTCTTGGGCTCTGGTCGGGCAGGTGGTTCGGCCGATGGCCGGGCCGGAACCGGGCTGGCTGGTGGAGGCACTGGAACCGGATTGGGTATGGCCGGAACAGCCGGCTGCGGATTCGCTACCGGAGGTGGAACCGGTGCCGGATTCGCCGGAGCTGCTGGAACCGGATTGGCCGGAGCGGCAGGCACAGCCGAAACGGCAGGTGCTGGATTCGCCGGAGGTGCGGCGGGAATGGCTGGTGGTGCAGTCGCAGCAGGTGCCGGATTCGCCGGAGGTGCGGCGGGTGCCGGCGCAGCGGGCGGTTTCGGTGCCGGTGCAGCCACTGCTGGCGGGTTTTCAGGCACTACGGTGGGCTTGATCTCGGGCGGTGCGGCCGGAGTGTCAATCGGCGGCAGGCTTGAAGGGGCTTCTACCTTCGGTGCTGTGGTATTTTCTCCAACGGCAGGCTGGGGCTGTGCAGCTGCGCTGGTTGGTGCCGCTTCCTGAATGGATGTCAAACCAACGGCTGTGGCCGGGGCCGAAACTATATTATTGACTATGGCCGGGGCCGACTGGGCTGAGGCACTTATGGCCAGGGTATTGGAAATCTGAGCATTCTGGGCATTCTGGGCTGACGGAGCCACTGCCATTGCCACTGCCGGTGCGGCGATGGCATCGCTGACGGCGGCCGGCGCGGCCTGGGCGGATGGGCTGACTGCGGGGGCATCGTTCGCCACGGCCACTGACGGGCTCATTGTGATGAGCGATCGGCGTTCAAGACGCTGGCTCAGGTGCGGGAAAAGCTGGTTAAATTTGGCCCTGGTTCGAGTTTCGTCGGGCTTTTCCGGCCACTGCGCAGGATCGTTCACGACACCGGTG
>JBJTRR010000946.1:0-3900 GCA_046076185.1 bacterium
GGCAGGATGAACTGGCCGAGATTATCATTAACACCGGTCAGACGTTTCTGGGTCTGACGATTGGATGTGCCCGCTGCCACGACCATAAATTTGCACCTATTTCTGCGAAAGATTATTACGCCTTTCAGGGCTTCTTTGCAGGGGTGGATTATGGCGACCGCAGCATTCCCTCGCGGGAGGCGGCAGCCGGGCGGCGGGCGATCGAGAGCCGGATTGCCGATATTGACAACCGTCTGGTGCGCCACATGCCGCTGGCCAGGGCTGGCGACCGGTCAGGCAAAGTGTCGTCGGTCAAACGTCCGAAAGTCAACGCACGAGTGAATAATGAGCGATTCACGCCGGTTGCAGCGAGCCGGGTGCGGCTGACCGTGAAAAAGACCAATAATCTTGAGCCGTGTATCGACGAGCTGGAGATTTTTGACACTTCCGGCAGGAATATTGCCCTGGCGAGCCGGGGCGGCAAGCCTTCGGCATCAGGCAGTAATATCGCACCAAACCGGCACGAGCTGAGGCTGGTGAATAATGGCGAATATGGCAATTCGAGCAGTTGGATGTCGAACGAAACCGGTGGCGGCTGGATTCAGATTGACCTGCCAGGCACTTTTACGATTGACCGAGTGGCCTGGGGCCGCGACAGGCAGGGTAAATTAGGTGACCGGCTTGCGACAGACTATAAAATTGAGGTTGCCAGCGGCGATGGGCCCTGGCAACTGGTGGCTGATGCGTCGGATCGCGAAGCCTTTGAAGGCAATGCCAGAAGGGCGGAATACTCGTTTGAGCATTTGCCAGAAGGCGAGAAGGCGGAAGCTCAGGCTCTTGTCAGAGAGAAACGCGACCTGGAGAAACGGCTGGGGAGTTTCTCGGCTGATGGGACACTTGTTTATGCCGGTATTTTCCGCCAGCCTGACAAGGTTCGGCTGCTGGCCAGAGGCGACCCCGAGCAGCCGAAAGAGCCGGTGGCCCCGGCCACTCTGGCGATTTTCAATCAGCTACAGTTGCCAGAGGATGCGTCAGATGCTACACGCAGGGCCCTGCTGGCCGACTGGCTGACAGACCCGGCCAACCCGCTTACGGCCCGGGTGGCTGCAAACCGAATTTGGCAGGGGCATTTTGGCGCGGGGCTGGTTGACACGCCGAATGATTTTGGGCCATCGGGCTCGAAGCCGAGCCATCCGGAACTGCTTGACTGGCTGGCGGGCGAAATGATTCGCGGCGGCTGGTCGATGAAGCACATGCACAGGCTGATTGTGCTTTCGGCGACTTATCGGCAGTCGGCCGCGATTGACGCCAAAGCCCAGGCGATTGATGCTGACACACGTCTCTTGTGGCGATATCCGTCGCGGCGGCTTGAGGCCGAACTGATTCGCGACAACATGCTGGTTGTGGCCAGTGGCCTGAACACGAAGATGGGGGGCCGGGGCTACGACCTTTTCGGCTCGAGGGGCGGGCTGAACGGGTTTCCGCCCATTGAGAAATTCAGCGATGAAGGCCGCCGCCGGATGATTTATGCCCACAAGGTGCGGATGGAGAAAGACATTGTTTTTGGTGCTTTTGACTGCCCCGACGCTGGCCAGAGCATGGCCCGGCGGCGGCAGTCAACCACACCGATTCAGGCACTGAATCTTTTTAACAGCCAGTTTTCAATTGATCAGGCCCAGGCTTTGGCGGATCGTGTCAGACGGGAGACAAGTGTCAGCGACTTTTCCCGGCAGATTGATGCCATATTTCAGGCGGCGTTTTCACGCCATGCCCGCAGCGATGAAGTGGCTGAACTGCTGCCCGTTGTGCAGGAAACCGGCCTTGAATCGCTGTGTCGGGCCGTGCTGAATTCCAACGAATTTCTCTTCATTCCCTGAGGTCTGTGACGCTTATGCTTTCCCGCGCTGAAGAGATTTCGCATGCTGGCCGCCGATGGCTTGACCGTAGGCAGTTCCTGACGGATTCGGCCCATGGCCTGGGTGCTATCGCGCTGACGAGCCTTTTGGGCGGCGATGGTCTGCTGGCGGCTGACAACGAGATCACAATCGACCCGGCCCGGCCTTATGCCGAGCGGCCGACGCACTTTCTGCCCAAGGCGAAAAATGTGCTGGTGATTTTTTGTGCCGGGGCGGTGAGCCAGCTTGAAACGTGGGATTACAAGCCGGAACTGATCAAGTGGGACGACAAGCCGCTGCCGAACGGCCCAAGCGTGACATTTCAGGGCCCGGCGGGCAATCTTGCCCGGCCCCAGTATGCGTTTAAGCCGCGTGGCCAAACGGGCAAGATGGTTTCAGAGATGATTCCGCATCTGGCACAGTTGACGGATGACATAGCGTTCGTTCATTCGCTGACGAGCAAATCAAACACGCACGGGCCTGCCGAGAATTTTATATCGACCGGATTTGTAGAAGATGGCTTTCCCAGCCTTGGTTCATGGCTTTGCTATGCCCTTGGCAGCGAGAATCAGAACCTGCCGGCCTTTGTTTCGATTCTCGACCCCCGGGGCGTGCCACAGGCCAGCGTGAATAACTGGGGCCCCGGCTTTTTGCCGGCCGAGTTTCAGGGCACGCCGTTTTCAGCCAGCGACCCCGTGCGACATCTTCAGCCGCCCGCCGGGGTCAGCAAAAAAGCTGACTCGGCCGCCCGCAGCCTTTTACAAAAGCTGAATGAAAAGCATCTTGAGGCCAACCCCGGCGATGGCCGGCTGGCGGCCCGCATTGCCAGCTATGAACTGGCGGCACGCATGCAGCTTTCCTTGCCGCAGATCAGTGATCTGTCAAACGAGCCCGCCTATATTATGGATATGTATGGTGCCAGCGACTCTTCGAACAAGATTAAGGCGGCTTTTGCAAGGAATTGCATTCTGGCCAGGCGGCTGATTGAAAACGGAGTGCGATTTGTGCAACTTTTCAACGGAGCCTATGCCAGCGGCGGCGAGCTGAACTGGGATGGCCACAGCAAGCTGAAAGAGCAATATGACAGGCACGCGGCCATTCTTGACCAGCCCGCCGCGGCCCTGATTCGCGACATGAAGGCGCGGGGCCTGCTTGATGAGACACTTGTCGTCTGGTGTACGGAATTCGGCCGCATGCCGATGTTTCAGAAGGGTGCCAAGGGCCGCGACCATAACCCGGACGGCTTTACCTGCTGGATGACCGGAGCAGGCGTGAAAGCCGGCGTGAGCCACGGTGTGACCGACGAGCTGGGCAAGAAGGCGGTTGCCGACATTCACCCCTATTACGACTTTAATGCCACTATTTTACATTTGCTTGGCCTTGATCACGAACGGCTGACATTCCGGCACAATGGCTTCAGCCGCAGGCTAACGAATGTCGAAGGGAATGTGATCAAGGAAATATTAAATGGCTGATTCGTCAATCAATATTGATGAATCAATTTTCAGCAGATTGCCTGACAAGTCAATCAATTACTTTTTTGAGATAATGACCTGAACATTGGAAGCGGCTTCGTGGCCGAGGATCAGGTTTTTGCCACCGACTTCGAAGAGGATGGCGCCGGCTTCGCGGCGATTTTCAAGCACTTTGCCGGTGGCGCCCAGAATGATGCCGCTTTCGGTAAGGTAGCGAAGGAAGGCCGAGTCCTGGTCGCTGACACGCACAACGCGGAATTTATCGCCACCCTGAAGCTCTTTCAGGGGCTGGCCTTTCAAGGGCGGAAGAGTGCCGTCAGATCGGGGGATGGGGTCGCCATGTGGGTCAAGGTCGGGCGAGCCCAGGTGCAGATCCATCCGGTCGATCAGGCGGTCGCTCACGGCATGTTCAAGAATTTCGGCCTCTTCATGCACTTCGTCCCAGGGCATTTTCAGCACTTCCACCAGAAATGTCTCAAGCATCCGGTGGCGACGAATGACGCGAAGGGCCAGGCGGCGGCCTTCTTCGGTCAGCTGCACGCCTTCATAGG
>JBJTRR010000947.1:0-2797 GCA_046076185.1 bacterium
CTTTGCGACACTTGCCAAACGCGACAGCAAGGGCCCGACAGCCGACCAGGGCGGCCTGTGGGAAACCTCGCCCGGAAGTTTTGCAGTTGTCGAAGTTAATAATGCTCAGGAAAATATGCAGCCGGGCCATGTGGTCGGCCCCATCAAGGCTCAATCCAATTATCATATCCTGAAAATGGAATCAAAACGGGCAGCCGGCCCGGCGCGGTTCGATGAGGTCCAGACGCAGATTCAGGAAAAACTGAAACATGAAAAACTGGCAGCCGCCAGCATGGGTTTCATACAGGATTTGCGGAAAAACACACTGATCTGGACGATCTTTGACGCCAGTCAATCACCCAATGCGGGCGATAATCAGGTAAAACAGGCCCAGATGCAGCCACAGTCGCAGCCGGCCGGCGTTGCTTCGGGCCAGGGCCCACCGGCTGCCTCGGCTCAGTCTCAGCCGGTTGAGGCGGGAGCCTTGCCTGTGTCATCCGCTCAGGCCGCGCAAGGGCAGGCCAGCGGTTTAAAAGGCGTGAAGATTGGTGAGGGCGGCAAAGAACTGCATTTTGACCTGAAAAACAGGCAGATCAGCGACACAGATCCGCCCCCGGCAATTGCACCATCGGGGCCCATTCCCCCGGCTGGAATCATGTCGGGGCCATCGCAGCCTTCGCCGCTGTAATATTTATGCCTGTGCGTTTACAAAAGTTAATGCCGGCTTATTCGTTTTCATCCGAAGGCGAAGTCAGGCTTGATTCTGATTTGATCCGGCTTTTACGTCGCCGCTTTTTTGGCCTGGGCTCTTCGGCTGATTCAGTGGAGGTCGCCTGCATGGCCTCTCTCGCTTCGATTTCAGCCCAGGCGGCCAGTAATTCTGCTGGTGGTTCATTGGATGAAGAATCATCATTAACCGGCTGATCAGTATCAGTCTGTACCCGATTCTGCTCTTCAAAAAGCTCGGATGACTGCTCCATCTGGCTGATCATCATGTAGAGAAAATGCAGCTTGGAGCCCTGATTTTCAAGGAATTCCTGAAATAAAAAGCCGCCTTCCTCAAAATCTTCGGAACGGTCCAGAATTTGCTCGGCCATTTCCTGCATCAGTACATCGCGACCTCGCTGAAGAACTTCCACGGCCATTTGAAATCGATTCTGCGGCTTATCTGAATGTGATGCCATTTCTTCAAGCACCTGCCAAAAGGCGTTTCGGCACGGGTCGGCCGGTCACGAGCAATCTCTTCCGCGAAATGTTGATCCGACGTATTCTACACACCAGCTTCATCAATTTCTACGACCTCATTCTGCTTTTTCCGGACGATGCCTGAAATCAGCAGTTGTTTTCCTGCCGCTTTATTTCGTAAAAACACGTCGAATGCGGTGATTGTTTGTGTCTCCAATCCAGACTGTTCCCTCTGCCGAAACCGCCACGCCATGCGGCCTGTCAAGGCTGGCTGCCGTTGCCGGGCCGCCATCGCCGCCACCCGCCCGCTTGCCATTGCCAGCCACAGTTGCAATTAACCCTGACTTGAGATCGACCCGGCGAATTTTCTGATTCTCGGTATCAACCACGTAAACAGAATCGCCGTCGGGAGAGACGCAAAGCTCCTTGGGGCCGTTAAATTGGGCTGCCGTTGCCGGGCCACCATCGCCACCATCACCTTTTGCCGTTGTTCCGGCGATTGTCCGAATGACCCCCGTGCGGGCATCCACCGCCCGAAGGCTATTTCCTTCCCGCTCAAGAATATAGACATTCCCTTCAGGCCCGACAGCGACCGCCCGTGCCCCAAAGATGGAAGCCTTGCCCACCGGCCCGCCATCGCCTTCGTGCCGTCCTTTGCCCGTTCCAGCATAAGTGCTTATATTGCCTGATTTGGTGTCAACCACTCGAATTCGGTGTCCGCGCACATCGGCAATATAAACCTTTGAAGTTGGCCCTCCCGGCCCAGGGCCGAGGGCAACACCATTGGGCTCAACAAGCCCTGCGCTGGCAGCCGGCCCGCCATCGCCTGAATATTCCGGCTTGCCATTTCCGGCAAAGGTTTCAATCAATCCCGTGGATAAATCGACTCGACGAACCCGGAAATTCAGCCGGTCAACAATATAGAGGAGACTGTCTCCGGCACTCAATTTCACGCCATAAGGTTCATTCAAATCTGCTTTTAACGCTGGTCCGCCATCGCCTGAATAGCCTTTTTTACCACTGCCGGCAATTGTTTCAACCACGCGGGTTTTCGGGTCATAGCGGCGAATGCGATGATTGAATGTGTCAGAAAAAAGGATTCGCCCGAGCGTGTCGATTGTCACATCAAACGGTTGGTCGAGCATGGCCTGAGCCGCCGGGCCACCATCGCCTGAAAAACCCTGATTGCCGTTACCTATGGGCGAATCGATCGTCGCTGGGGCCTGAGCAAAAATGTCGGCCGAATTGCTCAGAAGTAGAGCGATTGAAAAGATTGCAGAAGCGGCAATTTTCGGCATGGAAGTGTGCCCCGGGAGGATTTAACGGCAGGGTGAACTTGGTGGATGGAAATATCGTTGCAAACATGCATCAGAAAATCAACCGTCTGGCAATTCACACGAAGCGATCCATACCGCCGTTTTTTTTCATAAATTTTTCCAAAAATTCAGAACCAAACCGATAAATTTCGCTCGGGGGTCGTCTATAATTTATGACACTGAACGCAAAATGCCGGGCCCGCAAGGAAATGAGGCACCGCCGTGTTTCGCCGATTTATCCCGCTTAATCCCATTTCAAAAAACAACTTATGGCTGATTGCGTGCCACCTGTGGTTGGTGTCGGTGACTGTTACAGG
>JBJTRR010000948.1:0-15447 GCA_046076185.1 bacterium
CTTTGCCTGACTTGCTTTCAGGTATGGCCTTAGATTTGCCGCAAAAACCACTTAAAAAAGCCGTTGATCAGCTCTCGGCTGATATTTCCAAGGGCATGAGCCTGAAAGATGCCATTGAGCGCCTGCCTGATCATTCCAGCCAGCAGGCGATGGGCATGATCCGGATGATTCTCTATTCCAGGGCTCCATCGTCAACGCTTTTTCGGCTGCTGCAGCACCAGCAGGCTCGAAAAGAGCTATCGCGAAGCTTTTGGGTCAAGCTCGTCTATCCTATCCTGCTGCTTTTCTTCTGTTCATTGATATTTGGAGTGATGCTGCGGGTTGTGGCTACGCAATTTGCCCCGATTTTTCGCGATTTTGGTATCAGCATTCCTATTATCACCCAGTTTGTTCTGCAGCTGGCCGACACGATGAACCAGCTTGGCCTGGCGGGTGTCTTCATGCCGATTGTTCTCTGTACAGCGATGTTGCTTGCTGTTTCGCTGGCTATCAATGGTTCTTTGCAACGATGGCTGGCCGCATCGCACTTCTGCTATATTCTGGCTGAACTGATGGAATCAGACTGCTCGCTGGCCGAGTCGCTTCAGATTTGCCGAATGCTCAGCCATGGCCGGCTTGCCATGGCTGCCGACAACATGACGGATCTTGCTTTGACAGGCGTTAACCTGCCTGACGCAATGGAAGCACAGGCCGCCATTCCTGAAGGTGCATCTGACCTTGTGCGATGGGCACAGTCCACTGGCGGCACAGGGGCCGAAGGCCTTCGTGTGGCCGCTTCACTTTACGAAGCCCGCAGCCGTAGCCAGTCAAGGTTTTTGCAATCCGTATTTACTGTTGTCGCCGGAATCATTGTTTTCTGGCTGATTCTCATTACAGTCGTCTCGGTTTTTGGCCCAATGCTGAGTCTGCTTGGAATGTTATCCGGTTAATGCACATTCAAGAGGGAAACGGAAGAGATGCCTGAGCCGCCGGATGAAGTCAGAACGATCATCAAAAGAATTCCGCAGCGAAAGCGGCGGGGTGGTGGGCTTTCCATCAGGCAGTTGCTGTTTGCCGTTCTGGTTTTCAGCGTGGCTTTTGCATTTATCAGGCTGTTTGAGAATCATCTGGAGATTCTTGTTGGCCTGTCGGTGGCTTTCACGATCACCCTGCTTTTCGGGCTATCGGTGAGTCTGATGCGGCGGCGGGCCGGCATGCAGGAGGCCTTTCTTGAACTGGTAGCCATTTCTCGACGGGCGGGTCTGCCACTGGGCCTGGGCCTGATGAGTTTTGCGCCGCAATCAGGGTGGAGTTATGGCCGCCGGCTGGTGCGTCTGGCCGGTAATCTTGATTCAGGAATGTCGCTGAGTGACGGTGTCGCCGTGACGTCCGGCGTACTGCCTCTTGAGCAGCGAGTCCATTTTCGTGTTGCCGAGTTTAACGGGAGCCGGGCTGATTCGCTTCAGCGAATCGCTGACCAGAGGTTCCGCCGGA
This sequence comes from bacterium, assembly GCA_046076185.1. Lineage (GTDB taxonomy): Bacteria > Planctomycetota > Planctomycetia > Isosphaerales > Isosphaeraceae > QWQI01. The sequence goes on from JBJTRR010000948.1 coordinate 1,474, forward strand.
TTGATGCTCTCAAGCCGCTGATTGACAGCATTGTGTATTATCTGATTGTCATCTGGCAAATTTCGCTGATAACCATTTTTCTGAGCTATTTCATCGCACCTAAGATGCAGGCGATCCTGGAGAATTTTGGCATTGCCCAGCCACGGATCACAGAAGTGTTTCTACAGCTCACATCAGGCTCGGCTTTTGCGTTCGTAAGCTATCCTCTGCTTGGCTTCTTACTCTTCGCCAGCTTTCGTGCGATTCCTTTGTTCGTCGGTTTTCTCATCATTTATATCGCTTATCTATTCAACAGTGGTCGGGGCATGGGTTTCTCAGGCCGTTTTGTGCCATGGATGACCACAAGCGAACGAGCCGGCCTGTTGCGAGGCATGGCCGACACAATCCGTTGCGAAAATCCGCTGGATGAGTGCCTTCAGATCTTTGCCGATTGGTCGATGAGGGGGCTGGTCAGGCGACGCTGCATCAAGGCCCGACGCGCCATGCTGGCAGGCACGGACTGGATTCAATCGCTGGTGGATGAAGGAATTGTCAAGAATCAGGAACGGGCCCTGATCAATTCGGCGACAGAAGCAGGCAGAGCATCATGGGCTCTTGAGCAGCTGGCTGATGCGATTGAAAGCCGTCAGTGGTATCGCTATCAGCTCATTAACCAGTTCATTTCACCGGCGATGACCTTCTTTGTGGCCGGGATAGTGCTTCTTACGGCGTTTGCCTTCTTCTCGCCGCTTGTCCAGATCATAAAAATACTGGCATCCTGAATGAATACGTCATTGCTTCATAAGTCAATAAATAAACGTTATCCGAAAAATGGCCATCGGGCAGGTTTTCTTCTTGCCGAGGTTGTGGCCGGTGCTGGCCTGGCCGTGATTGCCCTTGGTCTGACGCTCACAATACTGAAACGCGATAACGACCTGCGGCAACGAAACCAGGCCCGCGAGAAGTTGCTGCTGGCTGCAGAAAACGTCATGGAGCAAGCGGCCTGTCTCTCCTTCGACAAGCTAACGCCAGAAGCACTTGGCCCAGTGGTGGAATCTGCACGAAAATCCACTGGCAATTCGGCTTTACTGCTGAAGATTTCGATAACCGGTCAGCCGGGGCCTGCCGGCTCATTCAAACGGCTGCACATATTGGGTGGTTTTGAGCCAAGGCCTGTGGCGGTGAACCTCTGGCGTGACTTTTACCCCCAGGCGGTGCGGAAATGATTAGCATCAAATCATTAAAGAATCAGCCTGAAATCATGAAACGCAATCAGCGTAAAGGCTATTCGCTGGTTGAGATGCTGGTGGTCATTTCGGCCTCGGCCGCGGTTCTGATGGTGGCTTACATGATGCTGACCATGGTTATGCGGCGAACGGCGATGGGTAATAACCAGCAGGCACGCGGCGAAAGTCTGGCCCGGGTGGTTGCCGGTTTACGCAAGGCTGTTCATGAATCTGCGGGCGGTCGGGTGGCCGAAGACGGCAAAGTACTGGAATTAAGCGACATGAATTCGTCAGGAAGTGCCCGGCTACGATTCAACATTGTTGATAAGCCTTTCCGCATTGAGGTCGTTGATGTGAAATCCGGGGGCCGACAGATTTTGGGTCTGACGGGTTTCACCAAGGGGCAGTTCCGTGTCGAAAAACCCGAAAGTTTTGAAAAAACGCTGGTTACGCTTGACCTTTGGCCCACCGCGAATCGAAAGCAGGGGCGTGATCAGGACAGCTCAGTTCCCTACCTTATTCAGGCCGCCATCGGGCTTGATTTGATTGAAAAGGGCCCGGCAGGAGGCAGCGGAAAATGAGGCTTCATCCGCTTTCGCCAGTCAGCAATCGATTGTCAGGTCGCAATGGCCTGACCATTCTTCCGGTCATGGCTTCGCTTGTCATTCTCTCGCTTTTTCTGGCGATGATGGCAAGGCAGCAGGTCGCCGCAGATCAATTCTGGCGGCGATCGTTGCGGTTGGCACAGGCCCGGGGCTTGGCCGAATCAGAAAAAGCCAGGATTCGCCATATTCGAGCTTCCGGGCAAAAGCTCTTGCCGGGAGGTCGGCGTATCAAGCCGGGCGAACTACCAGGCCTTCAGGAAGCTGTGGAAATTCGAGCAGAAGCCATTTCAAGGCAGGAATCAGGCCTGAAATTGAGCGTAAAAATACCCGCGGATGCTGATTCGGCATTTGCAAAAGTCGAGTGGAACGAGCCATGAAACATAAATCGCCCTGGAGGGAGCATCCCATGAAAAAACGTGGATTTACGCTGATCGAACTGCTTGTTGTGATAGCAATTATAGCCGTTCTGATTGCTCTCTTGCTGCCGGCGGTTCAGTCGGCCCGCGAGGCAGCCCGGCGAGCCCAGTGCGTGAACAACCTGATGCAAATTGGTCTGGCGCTGAATAACTATGAGTCGGCTCACTATTGTTATCCACCAGGTGTCATTAACCCATCAGGCCCGATTGACAACCTGCCCAGTGGTGTGCATTACAACTGGATGGTTCAGATTTTGCCCTATCTGGATCAGCGTAACGCTGCCGCCCATTTCAATTTTAAAACCGGCCTTTACGATGTGTCGAACCAGACAGTCAGAGGAGTTTCCATTGGGACATTCATGTGTCCATCCGACCCTTTTCGTGGTTTTGGTGGCAAGCTGGGGCAGTCGTCCTATGCCGCGAATTATCACGATTCGGAATCGCCGATCGACACATCAAACAAGGGAGTTTTTTATCTAAACTCGGCTACCCGGCTGGATCAGATTACTGATGGGGCAAGCTATACGATCTTCGTGGGCGAGCATAGATCACAGGCAGACCTGGGCTGGGCCAGCGGCACTGCATCGACGCTTCGTAACACAGGCTCTCCGCCCAATTCTCCCGATTCTTTTCCGCCTCTGATCAGCGAAGACGGAACGATCGATGTCGAAGGAAGCAACCCCGCGATCGGGCAGCGCAATATTGACCCGAACCCTGCATTGGATCCACAGCCTGGCGAAACCCAAGCCCAGACACAGCTAAGACTTCAGCGGTTTTGTGGTGGGTATTCCAGCTATCATCCGGGCGGTGCCAACATGTTGCTGGGCGATGGTTCAGTGCGGTTCATGAAAAGCAGCATTGGTTCGCTGACTTTTCGCAAACTTGGGCATCGGGCCGATGGTCAGCTTTTAAGTGCTGATGAATTTTAAGATGAAATCGATGGCCAGCCGGTTTGGTGAACACATCCGGCTGGTGAACTTCTCTTTGGATTTACGGGGTTTATATCTGGTTTAACATTCCAGGCAAATAATCTTTAACTGCTGGGCTGAATAGTTCTGAAAAAAATCCGTACATTTGGGGAGTTGAATTGACTGAAAATTGGAGATGGTCGATAATTTGGTTAAGTCAATCTGTGAAAAAGGGTCAAATCATGTCCCTCGCCTGAGGTTTTGACGCCTAAAGATAGATTCGGGAGAAAATCACGGCACGCTCTCCCGGCGGTTTGAGCCACCTGTCCAATCAAGGGAATCGCCTCAATGAAATATCTGTATCGGCTCCTTGTTCTGGCCGTACTCGCTGGCTCAGGTTATGGTCTCTGGCAACTGACGGCCGAAATGCGGGCCGATGAGTCGGCAGATTTAAACATTCCGCTGTTCAAGGTGGATAAAGGCGATATTTTCGTAACAGTGGTTGAGAGTGGCACTTTGGAAAGTTCTGATAATGCCACGGTGAAATGCAAAGTCGAAGCTGTTTTAGGTACAACCTCAACCATGGGTGGACAGCCTATGGCTGGTGGCATGGGCGGCGGTGGCGGTATGCGTGGAGGCGGTGGTGGCGGAATGAGTGGTGGCGGCGGGATGCGTGGTAGTGGTGGCATGAGTGGCGGTGGCGGAATGCGAGGCGGCAGTGGCGGCGGCGGTATGGGTGGTGGAAGTAGTGGTGGCGGTGCCGATTCATCTGGTGGTGGCATGGCAGGTGGCGGTGGCATGGGTGGTGGCGGAATAGGTGGCGGTGGTGGCCGAGGCGGCGCAGGTGGTGGCGGCGGTTCAGCGGTCGTAAGAATGCCAACCTTGGTCAGGCCCAGGATCAGAAGTTTCAGTTACAACGTTCCTAACTACGTATCATCGTTGCGAGCTGTTGGTGGAGGCTCGGGTGGTTCCAGTAGTCGTGGTGGCTCTCGGGGTGGTGGCGGTGGCATGGGCGGTGGCGGTATGGGTGGCGGCGGAGGCATGCGAGGTGGTGGTGGTGGTATGCGAGGAGGAGGTGGTGGTGGCGGTGGCGGAATGATGATGGGTGGCGGCGGTGGTGGATCGACGACGATTATCAAAATCTTGCCGGAAGGCCAGACTGTGAAAGTGGGTGATTTAGTTGCCGAGCTTGATTCCGCCAAATTCAGGACTGAGTTGGAATCACAGAAAATTCGTGTAACGGGAGTGAAAAGCGACTTTGAGCAGGTGACCAAGACCCTGGAATCTGCTGAGATCGGCCTCGAAGAATTTCGGGATGGTGTTTATCCACAGGATAAATTGCTTCTGAATCAATACATAGCACAGGTCGAGCTGCGGGTTAATCAGTCGGCAAAAGTACTGGCATCGTCTGCTGAACAGGTAAAAAAAGGGATCCGTTCTGTAAATCAGCTTCAGGCAGATGAGTTTGATCATAGCAAGAACAAGATCATGCTCGAAGAAGCCATGGGCATGAAAGACCGGCTCGAGAAATTTACGGCTCCGAAGATTCTGAAGGAACTTCAGGCGAGGATTGAAGCCATCCGGACCGATTATTTTGCCATCAAGAATGCTTATCAGCTTGAAATTGACCGGCAGAAAAAGATTGAAACGATGATCACCAACTGCAAACTCTTTGCTCCGCGCGACGGGATTGTGGTTTACGCCAACGAAAGCAATATGTGGGGACGCACCGAATCGCAAATTCAGGAAGGTGCCAGCGTTCGTGAAGGTCAGGCTGTATTTAAAGTGCCAAATCCTACGCGAATGCTGGTGAAGGCACAAATCAATGAATCCAAGATCAGCTACATTCGCACCGGGCAGAAAACCCGCCTGCTTATCGACGCTTTTCCTAATAAACCTTTGATTGGCACTGTCACAGCAATCACTGCAATTCCTGCACCGCCCAAGGGCTTCACGACGGACATCAGGGCCTATGTTGCGACCGTGAATATCGATAGTGGCGGCTTTGACGGGCTTCGTCCGGGTATGGCTTCAGAAGTTTCTTTTGATGTGACCAGCAAGGCCGATTCGACCCGAATTCCGGTTGATTCCGTGATGTTTGTCAATGGCCGCGGGTTTGTGGCGGTCTCTACCGATAATGGCAAATTTGCATGGCAGCCCGTTGAAATCGGCCTGATGTCCGAGCAATATGCCGAAGTGCTTGGTGGCCTGCTTCCTGGTCAGCAGATTGCCATGACTCCAACCAAACTCAAGATACCCCTGCCTGACCCGGCCAAGTTTCCTCCGGTTCCAAAAACGGCAGAAGATCTCTCGCATGTAACAATTGCTGCTCCGGCTGAAATGCCCGCCGAAGAGCCTGCTGCCGCGCCAGTTGAAGAGCCGAAAAACCCGGCTGACGAGCCTAAACAGGCTGTCGTACCCAACCCGGAAGACAACTGATTCCGTTGCTTCGGGGCAGGAAGACAACCCGATTTACTTTGCTTGGGGAAGCACGGCCTCGCAGGCTTTTCGCAAATATTCCGTGTATGTCCACTGGCCGCTTGACCCGGTCTGCCGAGTGATGACCAGGCCCAGACTTGGTACAAAAGCCATTAATTGGCCTCCGGAACCTGGTTTAAAACGGGCATCGGCAGGAATGGCAGATTTTTCCCCAAAATTGGCGTCTTCATGCAAGGCTGGTATTTCCCACCCGTGGCTGAATGCCTGGGAATTGATTTTAAATCGCAATTCACTTCCTTTTACATCATGAGTTGCCTGCGCCGTCTCTTCAATGAACCATCGCGGAATCACCTGTCTGCCTTCCCACTGGCCGCGATTGGCCATGCAGTAGGCAATCCGGGCCATATCTCTTGCAGGCATCCCAAGCCCGTGTGATGGATGACGCCCGATTTTTGGCCCCCCATTGAAATATTCAAAGGCCCAGTGCTCAATACCCAGCGGTCGAAAAAGATTTTCGATGGAAAACTGGTCAAAAGGCACCCCTGTTACATTTTCGCACACAAGAGCGGCATGGGCAAAGGCATGTGTTGAATAGCCACTGGCTGTCCCCGGATCGAAATTGAGTACGGCGGTTCTTTTATCGCCTGAAAGACCAAGGATATATTCCCAACTGCCGCTGTTCGGTGCACCGGTCGCTTCCGGGCATAAACCTGATGTGTGGTTCAGTAGCTGCCTGACAGTGATTTTCGCTTTCTGTGGGTCAGAAACGGGCTGGGCCCACGGAATGTATTCAAAGGCATTATCATCAAATGACATCTGCCTTAGTAGATTGCCCATGAGGCTTTTTTCTGAGGTAATCGCAAGAACAGTGGCACAAATCGCCTTGGAGCATGATGCTATGCGACGAGAATCACTGGCAGCGCTATTTCCTCGCTCTTCCTGCATGACAATATAACCATTTCTTATGACAACGGCAGCAAAGTCACGATTATCAGACATTCGTAGCCATTCTCGTAGAGATTCCAGTTTATCAGGGTCCATGCCAGCCAGTTTGCGGATATCCCCGGGGTTGGTCAGTATTCGCCAGCCGCCCTGAGATTCTGGTTTCGGGTAATAACCATTCAGCGGTTTTTCTGGTGTTGTCAGAATCCTGATTTTGTCATAGACGACCGGATCATCGTCTCTTCCCTGAAATTGAAACGGGAAGTGCTGATTGGTTTTTTCAAGCATAAGCCCCCACGATGCACCATGATTGACTGAAATTTCGGCAGCCATGGCTCCCTCATTGCCGGTTTTGACATCCTCGTTGCATACAACCGGTTTTTTGTGTCGCTTCAAGGCATCGATTCGGCCTGCAATATTTTCGAGCCTTGTATTGTTGTAATGGATCAGCAGGAAGTCGGCTTCGGCAGCCAGTTTTTCAGGAAATCGGCCGTGGCCGGAGCCACTGGTGGAAACCAGAAGGCCTGGAGCGGTTCGTTTAGCCAGCCGGATAAGTTCCATCTGGCCGTCTTCCGAACCGATCAGCCTGTGGTCAAAGCCCTTATGATCAAATTCATTGGCGATTTCCAGAATGATGTTTCTGAACTTCCGTTCTATTATCCATTGTGAAGTATTTGTCACGGCATTACGAATCGCATGGTCGCCAGAAAGAATCTGGTCCTGTCGCTGGTAGAAACAGCCAATGATCAAGGCAATACCACGGTTGTCGCAGGATCGGGCCAGTCGCTCTACTCGATTCATATAACCCGGCTTAAGCGAACCATCGGCACGAAATGCTGAATTAATCGCTTTTTCATAGCCTGGCATGCCACCCTGCAGAGAAATGGTGATGGCGTTTATGCCGTGGCGACGGTAGTTGTCGAGCTGGTTGATGAGTTCATCGGTGTTGGCTTCAGCGTCGAAATCTGCCCGGTTTTCGTCCTCAAAAACAGCATTCACCATGCGCACGTTCATCAAAAGCCCTTCGGCCCTTGAGCCCGGGTTGGTTGGCTGGCCGTTGATCTGCCACCTGTTTCCAGAAATAGAAACGACAGATTCAGGGAAATCAGCCATGACCTGTCTTTGACAGGCTAGTCCAACCAACAAAAGTATCAGGAACAAAATTTTTGCCATGCAGACTTTTCTCATTCGATTTTCCAGCCGATTTGCCATGTTACTCTTGATTCAGCGTTGTCAGTAAACTGCTGGTTTCATTGATATCACATTTGACGAACCATTTCCACGGTTTGAAGGTCAATTCATTAACTTGCAAATCATTACTTTAAATCAATGACTTTTGATTTTGATAACATGAAACTTTATACATCTTTAATTATGTCTGTTTTTCGGTTAGATTGTTAAACGCTTCAGGCTACGTAAACCAGTCAGATTTCAGAGAGTCGCTCCCACCATGCGAGTGCTTTGCCCAGAATGCCAGGCCACGTACGAGTTGTCGGAAGAACTGGCCGGGCGCAAGGTTCAGTGCCGCTCGTGTGCCACAAAATTTCGTGTTGGGCCTGTCAGTTCAAACTCGCCGGCTGCCCAGTTATCGGAATCTGACACAATTTCTATTCGCTGTCCACGATGTCTGGCAGATTATCAGCTTAAGCCAAAATACGCCGGTAAATCCGTTCGCTGCCGCGATTGCAAAACGCCATTTGACGTGCCCGCCAGCCGGGCCAATTCAACCCTGCAAGTAACTGCAACCGAAGAATTAAGCACTTCTGCCTTTTCAAGCGGACAAAACGATCCCGCCCCTGCCAATCCACCTGTCAAAAAGGCTCGCCTGGTTCAGGCACGGCCAACTGATAATCTTCTCGATGCCAGTGATCTCGCTGAGATGCACGACGCCCCGGCTCACCCTGGCCGTCGAATCGCTCCGCGAGCCACGCCACCAACCTCTCCCTTAGCGTCAAAGTCGCGCAGTCGCTCTAAACAGGGGGCATCCACCGGTAAAGTCGTTGGTGTTGTCTCGGCTGTTCTTATCACCATGTTCACTATCACGCTTCAGCGTATGAAGCGGGCCGCGATTCGAAACGTCGGAAGCACTATCGTCAACCGGGCGATTGGTAGTGATAACGAGAGCACCAGCCCGCTTGCTTCCCAGCCTACTGCACCGGCAAAACGCTTTCCGGGAGAACTGCATCCTGAATTTCAGCGGATGGGTGTCAGTCCGCTCGGTTCACCCGTCCCGAATGCGAATCTGCTCGCCGATAATTTCCCCAATCGCGACCTCTCCGTTCTGCTGAAATACAACGAAGCCAAAGTGGGCTTTATCAACAGCATCGCCGCTGAACTCAAGGCGATGAAAGCTCCCGGCGACCCGGATTTTCGAAAGCATCTCTTTGAAACCAACAGTCTATGGCAAAGGGTGGCGGGCAAAACGGCCTTTAACATCGCTCCGCCTTTTGTGCCCCATCCCAAAGAAGAGCGAGAGCTTGCCCGCCTGCTCGGCGATAGTCCGTCCAGGGCCGTTGATGCTGTTTTTCAAGAGCTTCAGCGGCTTGATTCCCCGACTTTTCGCTATAAAAATCTGGTGCTTGAATTTGCTGAGGTGGAAAAGGCCTGCGTGAAGTTTGAAAATCAGTTTCAGCTCAGCCCTCTGCCCGAAAAAGTCGATGATTATCTCGAAGTTTGTGTCGCCGGTATCAGCAGCCTCGAGGAAGGGCTTTATATTAAGGATGAACTTCACCGGCTGACGAATCCGAAGTACTCTCGCGAGATCATTCATTATCAGCAGGTGGACCGTTACAGTCTCTGGCCAGTGAAAGATATCGATAAGGTCGCACGCCAGATCAAATTTGGCGATGTCGTCAGAAAACAGGGCAGGGAGGTCCTAGTGGAAGCCCGGCCTATTGATCCCGCTGTATTAAAGGCCTGGAAACAGCAGCAGAAACAATCTTCTGGTGAATCTCAAAAGGCACCAGCCCCGACGCTCGCAGTCTCAGCAAAACGTCAGCCGGTTTTTGCGGCCTTAACAAGCGAACAAGTCGATGCCATGCCGTTTTTTCAGCTTGGTTTGGGGGTCGCCAGCACGCCAGCCAATGCCCCGGGCCTGGCCGATGCCGCCCGAATGCGCGAAATGGCCACAACCACCTTGCCGCAGGGCGGGCCGACTCTGGCGGGCCAGATCGGGCCTCAATCGGGCCCGGTGATAAAAAAATACAGCAGTGTGACTTATTCCACAATTGCTCCTGACCCGCCCATCCCACCTGATGCCGACGACATGACGCGTGGCATGATCATGATTCGAAGTCAGCATCCGTTCACGCGGCGCAAGGGCTATGGCCTGCTCAAAACGGCCGATTTCAAGGGGCAGGACGCTATGGTGCTTGAGAAAATGAAAGAGATTCTTGAGGAGCCCACCAACCTTGATGCTCCGGATGCTGTTGCCGTGATTGCCCGCTGCAATGCGCCCGGGGTGGTGAAATTGCTTTGTGGGTCGCTCAACAGGCCATTGGTGAGCACCGAGATCATTAACATTCTGGAGAGGAAGAAAGATCCCGAGTCGTTCCGGCCACTGATCGACGCCATGGATAACGACCTTCTGCGGCGCATCGATCCGGTGCTTATTTCTTTCGGACCGGCTGTGGAACACGCTGTGCTGGCAAAACTGGCAGAGCCGCAATCTCGAATTCATGTCCTCGGTCGGTGCTGCGATGTTCTGGCTGAAATTGGTACGACCAAATCCATTGAGACGCTGGAAAAATACACCACAAAACCGAAGGTTACTATAGTCAATGAGTCGGCTGCCGCCGCGCTGAAAGCCGTCAAAGGCCGAATCAGGTGACAAGCACAATCTTGCCCGCACCTTTTCGGCCGGCATGGGCAAACGCCGCTTCGCCTTCCGCGAGGGGGTAAACCTGTTCGATCAGACATTCCACAGGGAAAAGCGATAGGCTCAGGGCATCAATAGCTTTCGGAAACGGGCCACAGCGGCTGCCCACGACAGTCAGTTCGTCGATCACGATACCTGCCAGCGAAAGTTGGTGCGGGCCTTCAATCGTGGTCTTCAGCACAATGGTTCCTCGTGGGCGGCAAATTTCAATGGCAGAAGCCAGCCCTGAGGCATTGCCAGTGGCCTCCACTACGATGTCATAGGATTTGCGATCAGACTCAAGAGCATCATTCAGTAATTTGGTTTGAGCCGTTTTACCTGCTTTATCAAGCTTAAGCTGATGTTTACCAATCAGGGTGACATGGTTTGATTTTGTCGCGAGCACCCAGGCGCAGAGCGTGCCGAGCTTGCCATCGCCCAGCACGGCCACATTCATTTCCGGCTCAATTGGTATCTGTTCAAGAATTTGAAAGGCGGCGGCCAGTGGCTCGATAAAAACGGCAGAAAGGTCAGGGATTGAGTCAGGAATGGCATGCAGATTTGCGACGGGAACGGCAACTTGTTCGGCCATGGCACCATTGTGGCGGAAGATGCCAAGCACAGAGCGATTCGGGCAGTGGTTTTTGAGACCTCTTAAGCAGTAGTCGCAAGAATGGCAGGCATTATTGATTTCAGCGGTGTAGCGGCGATGGTGGGCGTCGAGAGCCACAAATTCATGCCCGAGGATGCCTTCAAATCCCATATAGCCTTTGGCAAGTTGAATATCGGTATCGCAAATACCGGCATGTGTCACTTTGAGCAGGACTTCATCTGGCAAAGCCAACGGCTCGGCCAGATCCGTTTTCAAAGTGATGTTGCGGCCAATGCAGTAAAGTCCGATCATAGGGATTCGCTTGAATTCAAGTTGGTTTAAAGTGATTGATCAGAAATTTAGCAGTCTTCAACTTTCTGATGCTTTGTCAATTCGGATTGATTATATTGCGAAACTTTGAGTATCTGGCAAAAAAATGAATTTTCTGGCGAGATTGACGGATAGGACTGTCCAATTATTCATAACAGATGCTTCTCCGAATCCATTGATTGATGGTCGTTGGCAGTTTGGTGGCTGGGTCGCCGGGCGTGTCAGGTGGCATTCAATCGCTGAAGTAAAGGACGAATGATGAGTACACATGCCGTGAAGCCTGCCGAAAGTCGCTCGGTTGCCTGGGGCCCGCTTGTCTGGATGCTGTTTTTGCATCTTGGTGCCCTTATGGCCTTTATGCCACGTTATTTTTCGTGGTCGGCTGTGCTGATCTGTGTCATTCTTCACTGGTTGACGGGTGGTATCGGCATATGCATGACTTATCACCGCCTCTTGACTCATTCAAGTTTCAAGGTCCATCCATCGTGGATGAAGTATGTCCTCACGGCGATTGGTTGCTGCGCTTCTGAGGGTGGGCCGATCGGTTGGGTGGCTGATCATCGCCGCCATCATGCTCATTCTGATGAACCGACTGACGTTCACAGCCCACGGGATGGCTTCGGATGGGCCCACATGTTCTGGTGGATGACACCCGATATCACCTCGATTCACAGCCCTGAATACTATAAAAAATGGGCACCTGATCTTTACAAAGACAAGGTTCTCCGGTTCATTGATGCCACACATCTGGTTTACCCGCTTGCCATGGGTGCCGCACTTTATTTTGCGGGTGAAGCTTATGGCGGCCTTGGCATGAGCTGGTTTGTGTGGGGTTTCTTCGCCCGTACAGTGCTTGTGCTTCACGCGACATGGCTTGTCAATTCAGCCACCCACAAATGGGGTTATCGCACGCACGACACTCGCGACGACTCTACCAACCTCTGGTGGGTCGCCCTGGTTACCTATGGTGAAGGCTGGCATAACAATCATCATGCTTTCCAGACATCAGCGGCCCATGGACTGGACTGGTGGGAGATCGACACAACTTACATAGCCATTAAATTAATGAGCTATGTGGGCATGGCAAGCGACATCAAAGTGGCTAATCCCGATAAGAAATCAGCCAGGGTTGCCGGCGGCATTTCGGCTGCTGACATTGCCAGGGCGACCATCAAATCAGATCAGGCCACTTCTCCTGAAACAGCCAAGCCTGTTGCTGGCCTGCATGTGCCCACGGGTGTAGAACAAAGTGCTGATCTGGTCAGCAGTTCGGCCTGACCCAAGTATCAGACTAACAGAAATTGAGTTTGGATATGGCTTTAGGGGATTCTGCTTGCCGGAATCCCTTTTGGCTGTCATAATTCAATTATGCGGCCTTAGCTCAACGGCAGAGCAGGGGACTCATTCTTTTGACAAAAGAGTGCCACTGGCGGGCGACCGCTGGATGGGATCCGGGTGAATTGCGGGAAACCTGACCAATTTTCTTTATGGAAAGTTGATGGCAATCCGCAGCCAAGTTCGGCTGAGCATCGTTCGCCGAAAAGGTTCAGAGACTAGCAGGGTGAGACTCAACAATAACCCCTGCAGCGGCTCGAAACGAGCCGTTCAGCGCCCGGCTTCTGTGGGTTTTGGTAAAAATATCAAGCTCATAGAAGGTGAGATAGTCCAAGCCAGTAAGAAATTGCTGGAGATCTTGAATCCCTTGGTTGCAGGTTCGAATCCTGCAGGCCGCATTTCGCAGGGAAAACCAAAACTGGTGTTTGCTCGCTGGAAGATACCATGCCACATGAGTTGACTCCAGTGAACGCTCCCGATACTTACGACTTACTCGAACCACAAATTGCCCCAAAACCGGGGCGTGGGCCAAAAAAATTCGGCCTGAGACTTGAGTGTTTTGTCTATCTTGTTGCGATATTGGCATTTACCGGGCACGTTTATGTGATTTTAAAGGCGATGGGTGGTACCACTGGCCTGCTGAGCCAGGAAATGATCCTGCGTGATGATCACCCGCTTTATTTTCACTCGGCCCTGGTGACTCGCAGCTTTCTCAAATCAAGCTACACTACGGCTGGGTATGATCACCGGTTCATGGGTGGTTATGCCAAGTCTGCGGTTTTTCCGGCGTCAAGCAATTTGCCCGAACTGACTCTGGCCCTGACCGAAAATTGGCTTTCGCCAAGTGTGGCTTACAAGGCTTATGTTTCAATCAGCGCAGTACTTGCGCCGATTCTAGTCTGGCTTGCAGCTCGAGGTCTGGCTAAATCAGCTTTGTCTGGTGCCTTCGCCATTGTTGCATCACTGCTTTACATATGGACTGACTTTCCAAGCCAATATATTGGCTTTGGAATGTTGCCCTATTTTCTTTCGATCCCGCTGGCCATGCTAACACTGCTTGCGTGCATTCGCTGGCTCGAACAAAGTGTCTTCAAACGATGGCTGGTCATGACATTACTGCTTGCCATGACAACGCTTGTGCATTTCACTGCACTCATGGTACTGGCACCAGCGGCAATCGCTGCCTGGATCTTTGCGGAAAATAAGCCCAGAAAAGCACTTGCAGCTATTTTTTCGATCATCATCACATTAATGCTAAACAGTTTTTGGTGGTTACCAGGCGTGTTTCTTGCTGCGACCAAGGGCGAAAGTGGCTTTGCTTTCGCTCATCCTGAGGGCATGCTGGT
>JBJTRR010000949.1:0-7357 GCA_046076185.1 bacterium
ACCCGCCCACGGCGATTGAAATACCGGTATTGAAATTACCTGACCAGATGCAGATGCTGGGTAAAAGTGTGATTGGTGAATTGACAATTCGCATTATGCTGAACAGGTTTGGTGGCCGGAATGCAGCCATTGGTTGGGACGGCGACACCCTGGCCGTTTTTCAATCGAAATCGGAAGCGAAGAGGTTTGCCGGCATCTGGGTGAGCACCTGGGACTCAGCCAAAGACGCTGCAGAATTCGCGAAAGCCGTTGCAGCGGCTTTTGGCAAATCAGGTATGAACGTGAAAATTACCGAGGCTGATACAGATGTTATCGTAGCGATTGGCTGGGATGACAAGGCGGCGAACGAACTGACCAGCCAGCTATCAGGGCGTTATAAAAAGACCGAAAAGAAATTCAACTGGGACAAAAAGCCGCAAAAGACATCAGTCAGGTGATGGGCGGGATCGGACTTTGAGCCAGTTCATCGCCGGGCCAGAGACTGAGGCCCATTTTTTCATCTTCTATCCAGAGATAAGGGCAGGGGGTTTTCTCTGTCCATGTTCCGGTATTGATAAACCGGATTCCATTTTCGGTTGTGTCCTCAGCCTTGTGCGTGTGGCCGCACGTGACGGCCTTGAATCCGCGACGGCGGGCTTCAGCAATTGCACGATTTTTCACGACGATGGAGTTTCGCTGAAACTTTTTTGACAGTCGTCTGATCCATCGTGCCAGGTTCAGCGGCAGCACGCGGGAGATCAGCCGAAACAGGCCGGAGAAGAAATTCGTGACCAGCGGATGGTCAGAAACCACGGCGTCAAACTGGTCGCCGTGCAGAATCCAGAGATTGTTTTTGCCGTTGTCAAAGACGTATTCATCAAGAATATCGACACCCACAATGTGGCTGATAATGCCGGCCGGGCCGTCGTGATTGCCCCTCATCCAGATGACTCTGAAATCATACCTGTCGGTATTACGCCTGATGATTCTGAGACAATTGAAATGATGCCGTTTGAGTCGTTTAAAATTTAAATCGTCGAAGATATCGCCATTAATGATCAAAATTCTTGCATTATCGACAACCCAGTCCAGAAATCTTTCAAGCTCTTCAGCCTGGCACACTTCGGCACCAAGATGCAGGTCGCTGATCACAATACAGTCGTAAAGCCTTTTTCGCGTTCGGCCGATCAGATCAATATCGAGTTCTGCGCCTTGCATTTCCGTGCATTTCTACTCAGGATTGAGGAGTCAGACAAGCCCCCGATATCGTGTCAAGGCCAGGCCATCGCGAAAGAATCCGAGTTCCATGAGATCTTTTGCCCATGATGACTTGGCGGCCGCATCGCCGTCAATACTTTCAATCGTCCATTTTGTTGAATGAATCGTGAAGTTTTGAATAAGAAAATGCAAAGAATAGCGTTTTACATCGTTGTGGCCATGTGGCAGAAGCGTGATTCGCTGGCCACGTTCCTGCACAATCCATACCGGCCGGCCTGAATGAAATACAATTGAATTGCCTGCAATGCGCGGCAGCTTTGCCCGGCCATTTTCCAGCAGAGGCAAGTCCAGTGGGGCCGATGCCCCATAGAGATTCAGCGGATCAACCGCCGAAATGAAATAAAAGGGCGATGTTTCCTGATTCATGCTATCCGGGTCGTGCTGCTGGCTCAGCTCGTTCATGGTTGATTCGTCAGTGAATTGCAACCCGGAAAGTCCTTCAACAAAATAACCCCGGCGCAGCTCGCCACGCCACTCGGCTGATTCAAGCCATTGTGAAAAGAGCGACCAGTCGAGCTGAGTGGCCGCAAATTTCACGGTTTCGCGGCACACAACACCATATCGGGCGATCAAAAGAGCGGCCCACGCTGCATAATAGTCGTCGTCAGGCTGCCACTGGCCTGCATTAACCGGCAGCCACCTGCCTTCCAAGGCCATGTCGGGCGGTTCGCCTGCACCCCTGCCAGGACCAGAACCACTAACACCCACGCCCTGACTGATTAAAAGTTCGCGAAATTTATTGACCCTTTTCTGGCCGTGTCTTTCGACTTTTAATCTTGGGCTGGTTGCAGTGTTGGAATCGGCCCTGCCTGATAACCAACGAGGCAGAAATGCAACCCGCTCATTGGTCAGAAGGTCTCGTGCAAGACATTCGACGATTGCCTGTTTTGCCGCTTTCAGTGAAATGTTATGTCGAAGGGCAACCTCGGCAGATCGCTCGGGAAATTGCCGTAGCGACTGCATGATCTCAATTGCAATTTCGTTTTTCCAGTCATCGATTGGGGCTGGCCTGACACATGATTCAGCAAAAGTCGAATACCAGAAATGAGTTTCTGGATTATCAGATATTTGATTGGTGTTGCCAGAGATTTTCCATTGCCAATCCCCCAGAGCCAGCAGCCGGTCGATTTCTGTCAATTGAAAACCACGCAGCCTGAACGCAAGAATTTCCTCTTCCCACTCGCGTAAAGTGGCTGACCAGCCCTGTAATGACATTAAAATGGATGATATTTCGCCGAGCCTGTTTTTTGGTTTTTCCACTTGAGGCCTGTAGTGCCGGGTCAGCACCCACTGCACCCATGCTTCAGGCTCAATCGCCTTGATTTCCCGGCGTCTTTGTGCCATGCTCGAGCCGACAAGATCACGAAAGTTGCGTGCATCAGCCCAACGGGCGGGTTGCCCGTCATCTGCCGATTTGCCGAGCCTGACAAACCCGCCTGATTCTGTCCAGCGACCCAGCCATTCAGCGGCCAGAGCTGTGTCAATCGGGTATCTCCGGGTGATATCGTTTAATGCAATTAAAGTGCGTGATTTGACAAATCGGGATAAAATGTAATCGAGTGCTTCTGACTTTTGTTTTTCATCGACTTTTTTTGATTTGCCGAAATTGCCCGTGGAAAATGCTATCTGGTAGGTTTCTGTTTCGTCGCCAGCAACCCAGAGCGAATTGAAATCTGACAACTGAGTGGCAAGCCCTCGACTTTTTAATTCCTCAAGCCAGATTGCATTTTCAGCCGTGACCTCGTCAGGCATCATGTCGCCAAGGCGGGCCAGTCGCTCGGCCATCTCTTCGGCTGACCTTGCCGGAGCCAACCACTGGCTTGATTTGTAGGCATCCATGCGTTCAATCGCGCGTCGATCCAGCAGTTCTTCAAGCACTTCGCCCGGTAAAGGCTCGCTGATTGCATTTTTATCGCGGGTTTCTCGCTGTTTCTGCGGCTCGTCCCATTCATATAAAAACTTACGTTCAAAGCGGTTCATCAAATCAGCGGCGAAAGGGCTTGCTGACTCGCCCTTGTGCTTCACCACGCTGATATTTCCGTGCTGAATGTCATCAAGAATGCGTTTTAACAGTTCGAGGTCGAGATCCTGCGAAAGGCACTCGCGATAGCATTCCAGCACAATCGGAAAATCGGGCATCTGTCTGACAACCTGCAGCAAATCTTTGGCCCTGAGCCGCTGAAGCCAGAGAGGTGTGCGCTTGCCGGGGTCGGGCCGTGGCAAAAGCATGGCCCTGGCCGCATTCTGGCGAAATCTCAGCCCAAATAAAGCACTGTCGGCCAGGTCGGCTTTGAGTCGTTCGGCCGCTTCATCAAATGTCAGATTGTCGAAAATGTCAAGTGGCGGCTGGTTCTCAGAATCGCGAGGTAATCGCATGATGAGGCCGTCGTCGCAGTGCTGTGCCGCAGGCCTGATACCGAGCTTTTCGAACACGCGCGACTGAAGCACAATCTTCAACGCCTGATGTACCCGCCCACCCCAGGGGCTTAGAATGGCCAGTGCAACCTCGCCGGAAGGGTCGGCGAAGGCCTCGACAATGATTGTACGATCGTCGGGGGTGGCCCCGGTCAGCCGTTTCTGGCGGCGCACAAATCGGGCCAGATCTTCGGCAGAAGTATCATCAAGACAACATATCTCGACAAGATGATTGGTAACTTGCTTGAAATCGTCGGTTTCGGCAATTTTTCGGACCAAGCCGCCGATGGCTGCACCCAGAGTGGCTGATCTCCGTGATTCTTCGCCACGCCAGAAGGGCATGACAATCATTTCGCCTGAGTTCGAGGGCGAAACCAGCACTTTGTCGGCGTCGATCTTGTCAATTCGCCATGTGCTGCTGCCAAGCCTGAAGCACTCGCCGGCCCGGCGTTCCAGCACGAATTCTTCATCAAGAGTGCCGAGGGTCGGGCCGCCATCACCTAGCTTGACCGGATATTGACCGGTGTCGGGTATGGCTCCGCCACCTGTCAGGGCAAGTGAGGCTGTGCCCGGCAGGGCGATGAGTTCGTCTCGAAGACGATCCCAGAAAATTCGGGCTTTGAGGTCGCGAACGGCATCGACCCGAAATCGGCCGGCAAGCATCTCAAGAACGGCCTCAAATACTTTATCTGATAAGTTCTGATAAGGATATGACGAACGAAAGAGATGAAACAGGTGTCGTGGCTTCCAGGGCCGCACGGCCACACAGGCCACAACCTGCTGGGCGAGCATGTCAAGGCAATTCTGCGGTATGGCCAGCGGCTCGACCGCTGAACGGCTCATCGCTTCAACCAGTGCAGCCATTTCCAGAAGATCGGCATTTGTCCGGGCGAAGAATCGCCCTTTGCTGACAGCACCAACGGCGTGCCCGGCCCGGCCCACACGCTGCAGGCCACGGGCCACTTCGCCCGGCGAACCAACCTGGCAGACCAGATCAACGGCCCCCATGTCGATGCCCATTTCAAGCGAGGCTGTGCTGATCACGCCGCGAAGTTGGCCCTGTTTCAGCATGGATTCCGTCTGCCGGCGTCGTTCAAGACTGATCGAGCCGTGGTGGGCATGCACCAATGCGGCCGGTGAATCGTCGGCAGAAGGAGTTTCGGCCCCGGCATTATCGGCCAGATCAGCTGGTTCAACAGGCGAATCATCTTTCGCGATAGTGGTTTCAGCAGAGAGATCGTTGATATGGGCGGCGAGCCGTTCTACAAGATAACGATTGTTGGCAAAGACTAATGTCGATTGGTGCTGATCAATAAGTCCATGAATTTCTTTTTCGAGGCTTGGCCAGATGGTGCGGGGCTGGCTGGGGTCGGGGTCGGCTTCCGCCCGACTGACTTTGAGATCCCACGACTTGGGAACGACTGACCTGACGATTGTCACTGGCCTTGGCTGAAATAATTCCTGGTGTTTTGTGCCGGTTTTTTTGCGGTGGGCGGGGTTGCCGGCAGGTGCTGAAAAACCGCCCAGGAATGCAGCGGCTTCTTCGACTGGGTTGACGGTTGCCGTCAGGCCAATTCTTACGGGTTCCCGGCCAATTTCGTGCACCAGCCGTTCCAGCAGAATGGCCAGGAAAGTGCCGCGTTTCTGGCCTGCCAGGGCATGAAGTTCATCAACAATGACAAATTTCAGCCCTTGCAGCATGGTTCTGGCCCGCCCGCCCAGAATAAGGTGCAGTGATTCGGGCGTGGTGATGAGAACATGCGGTGGCCGCCTGATCTGGGCCTGGCGGTCGCTTGTGGAAGTGTCGCCGGTGCGAACAGCGGTCTTGATTTCAGGCAGAGAAAAATTGCGATGGCGGGCCAGTTCGGCCACGCCTGAGAGGGGGCGGTCGAGGTTACGATGAATGTCTTCGTTAAGGGCTTTCAGCGGAGAAATGTAGAGAATCTGCACGCCTTCAGCGAGGGAGGGCTGGCGCCAGAGGGTGTCGAGGCCGGCGAGAAACGCGGCGAGAGTCTTGCCTGAACCAGTGGGGGCGACAATCAAGGTGTTTTTGCCGGTATGAATCAGCGGCCAGCCCCGGGCCTGGGCATCGGTCGGCTGGCCCACCGAGCAGCGGAACCAGTCAGAAACGATGGGCAGAAAGAGCGAAAGCGGGCCACTGTGTTCGGCCAGAAGCGGCTCGGGCTCAGCGGATTCCTGCTTTTTTGCTCGTGGCCGTGCCATGCCGGGGTTTTCTCAATGTCGCGTGGTCAGGGGATGTAACAGCCGCTGGCCCAGGCCCGTGAGGCGGGCCGGGTGGTTTCACCCGTATTCATATTAGACCAAAATCGTGGGAATTGAAGCGGGTTGAATCGGTTGGCCGATTGAGCCCGTTGAATTTAGAGCGATCCGCAAGGCATAATGGGTGAACAGATTGATCAGCAGGCCACTGGCGAATGAAGATCAGAGACGACGCATTCATGATTCAGGTAAACGAGCTGGTTAAGACGTTTGATGATTACAAGCGGGGGCCGGTTGCGGCTGTCAATGGGGTGTCGTTCGAGTGCCGGCCTGGCGAGATTTTTGGCCTGCTGGGCCCGAATGGTGCGGGCAAAACGACAACTTTGCGAATTCTTTCGACAGTTTTGAAACCGACATCAGGCGTGGCGATGATTGCCGGGCATGACGTGGTGAAAAACCCGCAGGCTGTGCGAGAGAATATCGGGTTCATGTCAAATGCCACAGCCATTTACGATCGCCTGACTGCCTGGGAAATTGTCGAATTTTTTGGTCGCCTGAATGGGATGAAGAAGGCGCCGCTGAAGGCCAGGATGGAAGAAATTTTTGAATGGCTGCAGATGAATACGTTTCGGGAAGTGCTGGGGGCCAAGCTTTCAACCGGGATGAAGCAGAAGGTTTCCATTGCACGGACAATCGTACACGACCCGCCCGTGCTGATATTTGACGAGCCCACCAGCGGGCTTGATGTGCTGGTCGCCCGGGTTCTGCTGGAAAAGATCAAAGAGCTGAAAACGCTGGGTAAAACCATTATTCTTTCGACTCATTCGATGCATGAGGTGATGCGGCTGTGCCAGAGAGTGGCGATTATTCATCGGGGCGAATTGCAGGCCCTGGGGACAATCGACGAACTTTTGATTACCCATGGCCAGCCTGACCTTGAAGAGCTTTTCTTTCATCTGGTGGATCAGGCCGATGCCAGGGCGGCCCAGGCGGAGGTGAATCAGCCATGTTCAAAGTGATTCGCCCGCGGGTTGTAGCCGCAATTTATCGCCGGGAGCTGCTGGATGTGCTGCGCGACCGGCGAACCATCTTCATGATGATTATTTTTCCGGTGGTGCTTTATCCGCTGATTGGCTATGTGCTGATGAATCTGGCGATGACAATTCAGGAAAAGAAACGCCTGATTGTTGTAATAAATGCCGAGGCCCTGCCCAGTGAGCCGGCACTGCTTGCCCCTGAGGGGAACCGTTTTGCCGGGAATTTATTTACGAGAAACCCGCAGGACGCCAATTTGCTTGAGGTGAACAGGGCTGCCAAAGATTCGCCCTGGGCCGATTCAGCCCGGCGGGAGGGGCTGCTGCGCGACCGGATTGCCGATCTTGTGGTGATTGTGCCGGATGACCTGACGGCCCAGATTGCCGCCGGCAAGGCCGGGAATCTGGAATATGTGTATAATTCGGCCGAC
>JBJTRR010000950.1:0-1632 GCA_046076185.1 bacterium
AGCATTGGCCGAGCGGAAATGCACCGTCTGTGCCTGCATTTTTGAGCCACTGTCGAAAATCAGGGCGTTTGTGTCAAGAAATCTGTCGCGGGGAATATATCCGTTTCGAATCAGAACGGTGACATTATTTTCAATTGTTAATGTCACGCCCGACCTGACATGAATTTCACCATCAATAATGTAATTCGTCCCTTGCTTGAAGGTCGTGTCCTTCGTAATATCCGACGTGATCACCGTCACAGCACTGGCAGTTTCGCCGGCTGCATGAATCGGCATCATTTTCTGCTGGTTTGCATTTGTTCCAACAGACTGAATACCAGTAGCCTGAATGCCAGCCTGTAAGCCCGGCTTTTGAACAGGGGCCGCTGTTCTGGCTACCCTGTTGACCATGGCCGACTTGACATTAGCCGACAAAACCTGCCTCTGTTCCAGTATCTCATTACTGAATTGAAATCGTCTTTTTCTCTCTCTGCTCATCATGGTTGTATTTCCTTCACTATCTCAATAAGACTTCGTGAAAAAACAGAATTCCTGACACTCGAATTTAATCGAGTGATCATGAAAATTATGTGTTTCATCTGCCATTCTGTATAAAACAGTTAATGGCCTGGGGTGCACTGCGACTGGTGAAAATCATTTTTCACAGAGCTTATCAAAACTGACTCTTCCTCAGTCAGAACCACTCTGCAAAAGACCGAATTGATTAAATGTAATCCGTCGAAAATAGTCAACAAAATAAATGATATTTATTCTTGTTTTCCTTTGAAAACTTGAATCAGGAATTAATAGGCATAATTGGGTCGAGCGAATTTAAATTAAAATTTGAATAAATAGATTAAATTACCGATTATATTTAAAATATTCAAAGCCCCTGTTCCTCATAAACCTCCTGTTTTCTGAGTGGTTCTTATGAATTCGAAATACAGCTTTTCAAAGTGATCTGTCATTTGTTCGACCGAAAAACTGTGCCGTATCATTTCCCTTCCTGCTTTGCCGAGTGATTCGCCCATATTGGGGTTTGTGATCAGTTCCTGCAATAATCTTGCCAGTTCGGTTGAATCACCAATCGGAAAGGTCAGCCCGGTTTCGCGATATTTTACCAGCTCAATTGTGCCAGGGGCCGCTGCTGCCACCACCGGCAAGGCCCGAAGTTGGGCCTCCATCACCACGTTTGGCAGGCCTTCATAACTTGATGGCAGCACAACAATATCAGCAGCCGAATAAAGCCGCTGCATATCTGCGCAGTGGCCGACAAATTTCACTTTCTCGCCAAGTTCCACATTCCTGCAAAACTCAATCAATTGTTGTTTCAAAGGCCCTTCACCGGCAATTATCACCTTTAATTTTGGGTAGAGATGCTGCAGAATATCTGCCGCTTTCAATAAATCTTCGACCCTTTTCTGCTCGGCAAGCCGACCGGCAAATAAAATCACTGGCCCATCATCAGAATTAAGTTTCAACTCATTTCTCGCAACGAATTTCATTTCTGGCGTTATTTCATCCGCCTCGTTCATTTCAATTCCTGAATAAACTCTGCGCAGCTTGTCGGCGGGAATCCGCACCCTGTCTCTATAAAATGCCACCACGGCATCGCTGTTTCCTACCACAGAATCGCAACAACTGGCTAGAAAT
>JBJTRR010000951.1:0-2140 GCA_046076185.1 bacterium
CAAGGGCTCCGCAGGTGGAGCCCTTTTTTTTGTTGTGAAATAGTTCGGAAAAAAACGGGCTGGGGTGTTGCACTTGGGCGGGAATCAGTGGAATATAGCCATGAAAGCCGCTATGCAACATCCAAGCACCTGAGCCTGCCCCGACTGGCCATCGAATCAAGCCATCTGGAGCCGTTGAACAAAATGAAACGAACCTTCGCCTGTTTCGCAATATTTTTTGCAAGTGTATTTGCTCAAGACACTTACGCACAGGAAGCCGTGAAGGTGGCTGCCGAATACTCGAAAACCGCTGCGGCGGTGGCAGCCCTTCAAAATGAAGACGGCGGCTTTGCAGCCGAGAAGGGTGGGCCTTCGACCGTTGGATCGACCAACTCGGCGATTCGAATTCTGAAGCATGTGGGTGCTGTCATTCCCGACCCTGTCAAGGCTACCCAGTTTGTCAAAGCCTGCTTCGTTCCCGGGTCTGACGGCACAGGAACCTTTGCCCAGACCCCCGGTGGCAAGGGCGATTTGCGAACCACCTGCATTGCTCTGCTGGCCTGGGGCGACCTGCAGATGGAACATGGCACAGAAGTGCCCGCCGCGTTGAAATATCTGTCGGAAAATGCCAAAGAGTATGAGGATGTGCGGCTTTCCATCGCCGGCTATGAAGCCGTTGGCCTGAAAAACCCGGCCGTTTTTGAAAAATGGGCCAAACAGTATGAAACCATGGCCAACGACGATGGCACTTTTGGCAAGGGCGACAACGCTGCCTTCATGACCGGCGGCACCATCGCCGCCTTCCTTCGCATGGGCCTGCCAGTGCATGAAGCCCGCCGGATTCTCGCTTCGAACCTGATTCGCAAGTCGCAGAAACCCGATGGCGGATGGACGAACAAGGCTGGCGACAAAAGCGACCTTGGCTCGTGCTATCGTATTATGCGGGCTATGTTTATGATGAAGGAACTGCCGAATGTTCCAGCCTTGCGTTCGTTTCTGGCGGCCCGTCGAACCGAATCAGGCCTTTATGCTGCCGAGCCCGGCGGCACCGGCGACCTGGGCAGCACCTACACGGCTACGATCATTCTCTGGTGGCTGCGGCAGCTTGAAAACCTTGAGCCGGCACCCGAACTGGCCGGCTTCACACCGCTTTTCAACGGCACCGATCTGGCCGGCTGGGCGGGCGACAAAGATGTGTGGAAGGTAGAAAATGGCGAGCTGGTCGGTTCAACACCGACTGGCCTGGCGAAGAACAACTTTCTTGCGACGACGGAATCATTTCAGGATTTTGTGGTCAAATTTGCGTTTCGTCTGAACGAAGGTAAAGGCAACAGTGGCATGCAGTTCCGCAGCCAGCGGGCGACTGAGCCGATTGCCCATGAAATGGTGGGATATCAGGCCGACATCGGCGAAAAATACTGGGGCTGCCTTTACGATGAGTCGCGGCGAAACAAGGTGCTGGCCCAGGCCAACGAAGCCGTGATGAAGCGGATTCGGACCGATGGCTGGAACAGTTATTCGATTCGCTGCCTTGGCCCACAGATTACGCTTTTTCTCAATGGCGGCGTTTCGGTGAATTATCGCGAGGCCGATGCGTCGATTCCGCAGTCGGGTCTTATTGCAACCCAGGTTCACAGTGGCAAGGGCCCCTTTGAAATTCGCTATCGCGACATCATGGTTCAGCGGGTGCCCCGGCCCACGGTGCGTACAGCCGAAACTGAGCAGGAGCCCGGATTTCAGCTTCGTTCGCTGAAGTCAGGCAATTTTGGCCAGCGCAAATACACGCTCTTTCTGCCGGCGAATTATGCCGAGGCTAAAAGCCTTCCGACCTTGCTTTTTCTGCATGGCTCGGGCGAGCGCGGTGATGATGGCATTCTGCCGGCCCAGGTTGGCCTTGGCCCAGCAGTGCTGGCCCGCCAGCCTGATTTTCCGGCGATTGTGATTTTTGCCCAGGCCCGGCAGACTTGGGCGGCTGATTCTGACGACGGCAAGGCCGCCCTGGCGATTCTCGACGAAGTCTCAGCCAAATTTAAGGTTGACCCGAATCGCACGATTCTGACCGGCCTTTCCATGGGTGGTCGTGGTTCGTGGGAAATTGGTGCCGCGAACAAGGGAAAATTCTCGGCAGTGGTGCCAATCTGCAGCCCGGCCCGCATTGAAA
>JBJTRR010000952.1:0-13007 GCA_046076185.1 bacterium
GTCAATGGCCTGCCCGGCTATGCCCACCTGTGGCCTGGCGGTAACTGAATCAGAACGGGCCTTGCCGGGCGTGCTTGATCGCCTGGAAGTGGTCCTGCAAAAACTTGGCCTTGAAAACGAGGCCTTCACCGTTCGCATGACTGGCTGCCCGAATGGCTGTGCCAGGCCCTATAATTGCGATATCGGGCTGGTGGGCCGATCAGCAGGTCGGGCTGAAGGGGGCGTCTCCATTCCCGGCACATATACAATATTTCTGGGCGGGCGGCTGAATGGCGATCGCTTGAACCGCATTTACAAGGATTACGTGCCGTTCGACCAGATTGACAACGAGCTTGCCCTGGTTTTCAAACGCTTTCGCGACGAACGCCAGCCAGGCGAATCGTTCGGCGATTTCTGTATCCGGGTCGAGATTGCCGCAGGTGAGGTGGCCGGTGGCGTGGAAACGGCCTGATCTGATTCTGAGGCATGCCGCAGATGGAAAATCCTGAATCAACCTCAGCCTGTTCAATTGCTGGCCAGTGGGCCAAAAAAAATGCTGAGGCCATCTCGGCCGAGTGGTCGCCGCCCGCCGATTTGCCGATTCAGGAACGTGTCAGCCAGGTGATGGAACGTGTGATTAACCCTGACCTGGCCCTCGATGGCGGATCGGTCGAACTGGTGGCCGTTGATGAAGACAGGGTTGTGCAGATTCGCATGAAGGGCAGTTGCCAGGGCTGTGCCTCGTCGGCCATCAGGCTTTCCATGATTCTGGAAGCCACTGTCAAAAAATATGTGCCTGAAGTTCGCTTTCTGGAAGTGGTAGTCTGAGCCGGTGTCGCTCAACAGCCAGTCCAACCAGGCTAAATTCAGCCCGCCGTGGCTCGTGCCCAGGGCCGCCTATCTGCACATTCCCTTTTGTGCCCACAAGTGCGGCTATTGCGACTTCGCCTCGGTGGCCGGTCACGATGACCTGGCCGACGCCTATCTAAACGCACTTCAATCGGAAATCAGCCGCAATTTAGCCGAAAAAGTGGCTGTTGATACGGTTTTCGTGGGCGGGGGCACGCCCACGCGGCTCACGGCCAGCCAGCTTGACCAATTCTGCCGCATGGTGCGCAATCATTTTGAGCTTTCACCCGGCTATGAATGGACGATTGAAGCCAACCCCGGCACGCTTGACAAAACCAAGCTGCAGGTGCTTATGGATCATGGAATTAACCGTGTAAGCCTGGGCGCACAGTCGTTCAGCCCTTTGGCCCTGGCGGCCCTTGAGCGAAATCACAACCCCGCCGACGTCTTTCGGTGTGTGGACATGCTGGGCAGGGCAGGCGTGGCGTGGTCGCTGGATTTGATCTTTGCCGCTCCTGGTACTGATCTTGCCATCTGGCGAAATGACTTGCAGACGGTGCTCTCGCTCAAGCCCAGGCATCTTTCATGCTATGGCCTGATTTATGAAAAAGGCACAGCCCTTTGGAAGCAGCTTCAGGCCGGGGCTGTTGCCCCAGTGTGTGAAGATGTTGAAGCCACGATGTATGAAGAAACAATTGAAACACTTGCTGCAGAAGGGCTTGAGCAATACGAAATATCCAATTATGCCGTGCCGGGTGCAGAATGCCGGCATAATCTCGTCTATTGGGCCAACGATGCCTATTACGGGTTCGGCCTTGGTGCTGCCCGTTATATCGACGGCCATCGGGCCACGAATATTCGCGACCTGCCCGGCTATATCCGGCGGATTGGCGAGGGCCTTGATGTCACTGGCCCATCTGAGCGACTGACGGCCGAAGAACGTGCCCGCGAAACCGCCACGCTCATGATCAGGCGAGTGAAATCGGGGCTCAACCGGGCCGATTTTCAGTGGCGAACCGGCTTCTCCATCGACACGCTTGCCGCGCCGGCGATCGTGAAACACACGGCCGGCGGGCTGCTTGATGACGATGGCGCACTGATCAGGCTGACTCGCCAGGGCGTGATGCTGGGCGACCTGGTGGCGGCTGACTTTCTGGGCGAAGGCTGACTGTCTGACTGGCCTTCACCTGATTCAGCGCACAGGCTTCAGCTCAATGGTTCGAAGCTCGCCCTCAACCGATCCGGGGGCAATTGGCACATAAGCCTGGCGAATGCCATGGCCATAGTTACGCCCTGCATAACCACCTAAAAACAATGGCTTTGTGGGCATTTCAAAGCCTGATGAAATCATCGGCCGGTTGGTTTGCCAGCGGCCAGGCACCTGATTCATCGGAGAGGGCTGAATTCGGGCAGCAACCGGCGACTGTGGCAGAATCGTCACCTGCGTCAATCGGCGGGCCTGTTGCCGCCGCATGATCTGGGCATCAGCCCGGGCTGCAAAGAGCATAACCGAACAGCTTGCCAGCAGTAGGCTTCCGACCAATTGCTTTTTCATGACGGGCCCCGATATGTGCTTGAACTCATTCCACACGAAGATTTATCGACCAGAATCAACCAATTCATTGAAAGCGTTCTTGCCTGGCTTAAAATGCGTAAGCAAAACCGATATTGTAAGTGAAAGGCGGGCCGGAAGATTTATCAAGGCCGACGTTATAATTACCCCAAACGCTCCATTTATCGCCAAAGTAATAGAGCGCACCCACACCGACCACAACATTTCCACCGAACTGGGGCAGCGATGCGCCATTGAAGTAGCCATGCGTGAAAATCGCAAAATCGTCGGTAATGGCTTTCTGCAACGACCATTGGCCGCTGAACTGCTGAATATAGACAGTGCCCAGAGCCGGCGAATTTGCATTTGCCGGCTGAATGCCGATGTTCCATTCCAGGTTCCAGCCATCGCCGAAGTTATAGTCAAAAAGCAGGTTTATCGCTGGTGCCAGGCCCACCTGAAGGTTGCTTGAACCGGTGGCGGTTGACATATACACTTCCATGCCCATGGCAGGCACCAGTGAACGTATGCGCTGTTCCCAGAAATTGATTTTGAAATCGACATAAATCGGCGACCATCCGGTAGTGGCCGGTGATGGGCCAACGCCCGTGCTCTTATTGCCCTTAAACGCTGCCTGATATGTCAAAGCGTTTGAAAAGAGACGAAATTCCACACGATCAGTCAGGCCAAAGCGAAGCAGATAGCCATAGCTGTAATTGTAAGCCTGGGCATCGGTCGGCCCGTTGATTTGTAAAGGCGAATTCTCAATATAGATATGGCCACGTTCCAGCGTATAGGCCGAGTTAGGAAAGTTGGCCGAGTCCGGGCCCGGGTTCCGAATTGAAATGGGCAATGTGGCATCAGCCAGAACCTGATTGAGAAAGAGCCGGTTGAGCCGCGTAAAGAACGTCGGCGGCAGCGGTTCTTCAGGTGCTTCTTCCTCTCCTTCGTCTGCTTGATTCCGCTCGCGCAGGCGGCGGCTCATTTCAGGAAAGAGAACATCCACAAACCCGGGGCCCTCTTCAATATCGCCATATTCCTGTGCCCCACCCTGACCAAATCGCCCAGTTGCCGCCAGCGGCCGCCCGAATGTCGGCTGCTCAGCCTGCATGGCCTGGCGGAATCGCAGATAAAGCGGTGTCTCGCGGCTTAAATACTGCGGCCCGCTTCGGCCAGTCAATGGCTCGGAGAACCGGCCGGCCTCAATCGCCGGCCTCTCTGTGATGTCTTCAAAAACTGGCCCGGCTGTCGATGGTTCGGCAGCGGGCGCGGCAACCGCTTCAACCGGCGGCTGTGTAACGCCAGCCTCCTGCGAATGAACCTGGGCAGCCGTGCAGAAGTACAGAAACAGGCCAACAGCAAACCGATTTAAAATATATTCAGGCATGCACTTAGTGAACATTGACATCCCGTGGGGCATCTGTTTCCTGCTCCGGCCATAGCGCCATTGTCAGACCAAAGCACATTCAAGGTGAACCATAAAATTGATATCGTCGTTTAAATTGATACAAATTAACAAAATAGCAACACGATCTCTAGTTCAGAGATTTATTATGACAAACCTGTTCGATTTTCAGGGAATGAATAATCTTAAATTATCACTATTTATACCACTCCAATCAATTGGCATGGCAAAAATGTCTGGTCAAAGCCATCACCTCAACCCGCAACTGCCTGAACCTGCCAGCCCGGTGGCAGTGCTGACAAGCGGTGGCTCTGACAGTGCCATTCTGGCTGTTGATCTGGCTCGTCGTGGTTATCAGGTTCATCCGCTTTACATTCGATTCGGGCTGAGGTGGGAAGAGATTGAGATCGCCCATGCCCAGGCGTTCCTGAAAGCGGCAGGGCACCCGAACCTTAGGCCGTTGGTTGAACTGAATCAGCCCATGGGCGATGTTTACGGCACGCACTGGAGCCGCCAGGGTGCCGTGCCCGATGCTCAATCAGCCGACGAAGCCGTTTATCTCCCCGGCCGGAATATTCTGCTGGTATCTAAAGCGGCCGTGTGGTGCGCCCTGAATGGGGTGCACACGATCTTTTCCGGCGTGCTTTCGGGCAACCCGTTTTCTGATGCCACCCACGAGTTTTTTGACACCCTGACACGGGCGATCTCGCTTGGCCTTGGCTGGCAGATTGAAGTGGCGAGGCCTTATGGCCTGCTCAAGAAAATTGATGTGCTGAAGATCGGCCGAGAGATGCCGCTTGAGCATACCTTCAGTTGTCTGGCCCCTGTACATGGCCAGCATTGCGGCAAATGTAACAAATGCGCCGAGCGGCAAAACGCTTTTCGAGCTGCGGGAATCGCTGACCGGACAGAATATGCGTCTCCTCTTATCACTTCGGGGGTATAATCAACCATGAGTTCAGCGGTTATTGAACCTTCGCTAGATCAACAGCAGGAACCACGGCGGAGTCAACGTGCCATGTATCAGGTCGCTCGGGAACTGGAATTTTGCTATGGGCATCGCCTGCTGAACTATCCGGGCAAGTGCCGCCACCTGCACGGGCACAATGGCCGGGCGATCATTACGCTTGAAGCCGAATCGCTTGACGAACGCGGCATGCTTGTCGATTTCGCTGACATCAAGCAAAAGGTGCAACGATGGGTTGACGATCATCTGGATCACAACATGATCCTGTGCAAGGACGACCCGATTGTGCCCGTGCTTCAGGCCCAGGGCGAGCGATTCTTCCTGATGGATTCAAACCCGACCGCTGAAAATATTGCCCGGCTGATTTTTGACCATGCCTATAAAGCCGGTCTGCCGGTTGTCAAAGTGCAACTTTGGGAAACTGCCAACTGCCACGCCTCTTATCAGCTGACACCCGGCATGGCCACCGCCGATGGCATGGCCAATGCATGGCGCGAACCAGCCTGGCGAGAGGTTGTTGACGACTCAGTCGTCTGAGCGTGTTTTGAATCTTTTGCCGGCGATTATCTGGCCGGCCCATGCCCAACGCGGAAGTGAGGGCGGTATTCCTGCCGCCCTTCCACACTATGGCCGCTGTGGCCCAGCCATTTTCGCTGGCGATGCTCGTGGGTTATTTCGTTTTTCGGGGCTTCTTTAACCGTGATGCGACTGCGCTCGTCCATGAGCGAATCCTTCCCTGAAGTGTGACCGTCCGTGATGCTTCTGCACTATCAAATCGATGATGTTTCGTTCTGTCAACCATCATCGACCAGTTTCCATCCATTTCTTTATATTTTCTGAGTATCAGGTCGATTGACCCGTCGCCGGAGATTCATTGCTTTGTGGCTGAATCTTTTTTCGGCTTGCTTGATGATTTTTCGAATGAGGCTGTCTGAATCTTGTCATCTCGCGACTTTTCAGCCCGCGACCGCTTCGAGGCAACGGCCTTCGATGGGCCCTGAAGTGGCTGAAAAACAGGCACTTCGCGGCTTGTGGCTTTCACGATGTCAGGCACTTTCAGGGATGCCTCGCGGTTGGCATTCCAGGCCCAAACCAGAATCATCTTCTGCCGCGTTTCTTTCTCTTCCTTGGGCGGGTCGGTCAGCAGGAACCAGCCCAGGCCGCCTTCACGGTCGGAATCAAGGCCGATTACCAGGCAATGGCTAGGCTCAATCCGCACATTCGCCGCAAGGTCGCGAAACAGCTCTTCTGTCTGACCCGACTTGATCAATAACTGCCCCGGCTCAAACGGATTCGCCCCTTCCTGCGAAGGCGTGATCTGGCTGGCGTTTTTGCCGTGATGAATCTCGGGCGTGACCTTTAAAATCACACCAGCCTGTTCGTCAAGCAGGCCCGCCACCCTGAAGAACCCGCTGGCATCTTTGAAAACCTTGCCCGCCACACCGGCCCCGCTGTCAACCAGAATGGAGATTTCGGGCCTGGCTTCCGCCGTGGCAATTTTCACTGGCTCGTTAAATGGCTGGTTCACCACCAGGGGCTCGACAATCTGCCCCGCCGGCCCGCTGTGCTTCATCAACTCTTCCACTTCTGAGGGAAGCGACGAACGCAACATGCCTATGCGTATGCCGTTACGGCGCAGCGATTCCTTCTGGGCGGTGGGCAGCACCTGCTCGTCGGCAGTGCGCCAGATGGATTCGTCAATCGATTTGTCTTTGAGCGGAGCGATCAGTGTCGCAATCTTCATGCCGACGCGTTTGGGGCCATCCAGCGGATGCCCGTCGGGCTTGGTTGCCTTCAGCGATTCGGCCACACTTGGGCCATCGCCATCTTTTTCCTGACCGCTGAATCGCACCAGGTGGCACCCGCCTGAGCTGGCGGCAAGCATAACGGCAAGTGCTTCGCGACGTTTCATGGCTGACATGGCTGGGGATCCTTCCCGCCTTCGAACACATGCCCCCGTAAAATCAGGGCATACTCTTGCCCCAGATTACCCGGCCGGCTGGTTTCGTCAACCGCAATTTCAAAGCGTTTTCAGGTATTCAATCACGGCCATGCGCTCGGGCTCGGTCAGCTTGTCGCCGAATGTGTGCCCGCCGTTGCCAAGGCCATATCGCGAAGTATCATAAACCGAACGATTCTGGAAAAGATCATCGTAAACCGGCTTTTCACCCGGTTTGAGCCGCTGAACTTTCCAGCCAAGCCGGTCAAGATCGTAATTTTCAAATTCGGTTGACGTGTGTCGAACGAACCGGTCAGGCCGGTTTTTGCTGTTCAGCAGGTCATAAACCGTGGGCACCGAGCCATTATGAAGGTAGGGTGCGGTTGCCCAGACACCATCTAGCGGCGGGGCCTGATAACCCAGCGGCACCGACTTATCAACCGGGTGAACCCGGCCGAACCATGTGGCATTGTAGTGGTCGATGGATTTCTCGCTGACACCTTTGGCCCGGGACGGGTCGGTGCCGATGATATCCAGCTCGACCAACCGGTCAGGATATTCCGGCTTTTCGCCATATTTGCCGTGGCACGACGAGCAATTCTTCTCAAAAATAATGCGGCCCTCGGTAGCCCTGGTCTGGTTCACCTCAAAAGGCCATTGGGGCGGCTTCAGGGTGTAAAGATAGGCCATCAGGTCTTTGAACTTCGGCTCAAGCCCGGCGAATTGGGCTTCCGTCAGTTCGCCCAGGTAGAATTGCATCAGGCTTCGGGCCGATTCGCCAGGCGTGCGGGCATCAATATAGATCTTCGATTTTTTGGCCAGGTGCCACCAGGGCGGAACGTCCTGCTCAGGCAGGTTCGACTCGAGCGGCATTGGGAAGGAACGCATGGTGAGATCAGGATTCCGCAGGCTGAAGAGAACAATGGCCAGTTGCCCGGCATTGACGGTGCCACGCGTTGAATTGAGGTTAAATGTCAGAATCGGTGGCCGGCGACCCTCTGTGCGTGTCATGGCATTGAGGAACGTCACAAAATCAAGGGTGCTGTTACCCAGGCCAGCATAGCTTTTGCCACCAATTGAACCACCATGGCAGATCAGGCAGTCAATCTGCAGGCCCAGGGTTTTCTGATCCTTCATCAAGGCCGGTCGCAGGCCCATCGGCAGGTTATCGTTCGGAAACGGTGCCGGATGCAGGCCGAATCTGAGGCGGGCGATCGTATCAGCGTCGGTTTTTTGGGTCTCAGGGGTGGTTCGCAGCAAGTCGGGCAGAGGCTTGGTTGATTGCTTCAGTTTTTCCCACGTGTCAAGATCCCATGCTGCCGTGAGATAACTGCCTTTTTCAACCACTTCGCGGCCACGGGCTGCGGCCTGCGGGTCAACCACACGATCAAGTGCAAGCAGTGACGACGCAAAAAGCTGGGCCAGTAAGCAAGGAATGAGCAGAAAACTCGTGCGTCGCATGTGACAAAACCCCGGGCATGATTTGCAATCTCTCCTATTACTTTTTATTCAGAAATGGATCTAACGAACAGCCTGCCGGAATAAATGATTCGTGAAAATCAATATGAAAGGCGGGCGGAACGCCGACCCGCCTATCTTGGACGTGATGTAATCAGTGCCCCGAAATAGATCATTAAACTCCGGATGTTAGCACAGCTGCTACCATCAGCAAAAACACCACTAAGAGCAACCCAAGCAGAAATTTGACGATGATCGATGTCTTGTATTTGATGTGCGGCGTCATTTCCCGGATTTGTGCATATTCCGGCGTACAGACAAAAACCGCCTTCTTGTTCAGCAGATAGTAAAGTATCAGCCAGGTGATCGGGCTTAAAATACCTGGAATGCACAGAATCGCCGAGGTAATTCGTGCCCAATTTTTAAAATTTCGCAGTCCTTTGCCAAGAAAAAATTGAATTACACCAAATAATATTAAGAAAACACTTTCACCTGGTCCAATCGGCGTAGATGATGAATCAATCAATGTTAAAACTACTAAAGTGCCAAATAATATTAGGATAAGATACGCTGCAAATAAGTAAAGCGTGCCAATTGCCCTGACGGAAGCTTCGGCAGAAATATGCTGATTGCGAATTTGCTCGGCATCGTCAAACCCTGTCGCAACATAGACAGCACCAGCCAGGTCTGACTCAGGTGCAGCAAAGGGATTATCAATTTCGCCATTACGCTTCGGGGGCAATTCAAAATCAGCCATCAGCCTGCATCTCCTCTGGAACGAATCAATGGATACAACTGCAAAAATCGACGAACGGATGAGACAGTGCCGGTTATTTACCTGCCCTGATCTTTCGGCTCATGGCTGAATATTCCAACATCTGGCGGGTGAAATCAAGCGGGTAGCTCATTTTCACATCAGTGATTGTGCCTGAATCATTCACCACAGGCTCAAGCCGGGGCATGACAAAACCGGTGTAAGTGGGCAGATCAAGCTTTGCCACGCGGGCCAGCACTTCATCCCGCAGCTTTGGTTCGAACTTGATTCCGTGCTTTTCAAAAAGGGCTTTCGCCGCAGGATAGTCGCCCTCCGACTTGATTCGCTGCACTTCGGCCAGAAGGCGGCCCACGCCCTCGCGGAAGGCTTTGGCATCTGTCATCACATAAAATGTTTTGCCTTCACGCTGCCGAACGGCAACGGCTTTGGTGTTTTCAATCAGCCAGTTGACAATCATCTGACGATTACGCATGTGGTCTTCTTCAATCTGGTCGCCTTCCTTAATGCGCCGAAGCTGCACCATCGCATTACGCGTGTAATATTCATACTCGGCCAGAATCACATCCTCATGCTCTTCGGCCTTCACCAGCCCCAGCTCAACCATTTTCGGGTCGGCTATGAAATACAGGGCCACAAGGTCGGCCCGGCCTTCCTCAAGGGCTGAATATTGCTCCTTGAGCATGTCCTGCGGCTTGCCGGCCAGCTTTTCAGAAATCCGGCCCGAGGCGTGGCCGATCACCTCATGCATATTCACCGTAAGGTCTTGTGCCAATGCACCATATTTCTCGCTGCGGGCGGCTTCTTCAGCAGTCCAGGCGAATTCTGACCTCAGGCCCGGCGGTGTTGATTTTTCATAAGCCTCAATGATATTTGACAAAGAGACTGACTTGCTGCCATATTCTTCGCGAATGGCCTGATCGTTCGGCAGGTTGATGCCAATGGGCGTGACCGGGCCGCCATCGCCCGTCTCAACAATCACGTCAATCGCATTGGCCGTGATGCCCTTGACATCAGGCTTGCGAAAAGCCTTGTCGCAGGGCATGTTGGCTTCGAAATAAGCTGCGTTGGCTGCAATTTTCCTGATCGCCGCCGTTTTCTGCTGATTGACCACCGAGACGATTGATTCCATCGCGCCCTTTTTGCCGCGGGCATCAACATAAACTTCAGTGAAGTAGTTAATTGTGTCAACCAGGGCGTCCTTATCCTGCACCCAGGCAATGTCATAGGCCTTGCGGTCAGCCTCTTCGGCGGTCTGATATACCTTGATCAAAGCATTCAGGGCCTTGGCAGTGGCCGGCGGAGCCACTTTCACGGCATCGTCCAAATGCCCGATAATGGCACGAATCTGGGCATCGTAAAGCCCGCCAACGCGGTAAGGCTCTTCCACAAGCTTGCCATCGCGTTTGACAAGCCGAGAATTCAGCTCGTAGCGTTCCTTAAAACCGTCGAGGTCTTTCATGGAAACGCCGACATAAAGATTATTGGCTGATTCCTGCAGAATATCCTTGCCCGGGCCGGGCGTTTTGTTGGTGACAAAAGTCTGATAGTTCGGGTCGAATAACATCGGTGCCAGCCGATCAACCAGCTTTTCCGGCGTTTCGCCCGGCTTCAGCGGCAAAGGCCCACCGGCTGATGGGCTGCTGGCGGCGGCCACTTTCCGGGTCGCTTCGACCAGTTCGTCGCGACTGGCCTTCAGGGTGAATTTGCGGGTTGTCAGGTTGTGATAAGGGCCACTGTTAAGCCAGAAAAGCTTGGCATATTGCAGGATATTCTGCCGAAATTCGCCAGTTGCAGCATTGGGCGTGGTGATGATCGATTCAATCAGGTCGCGCATCTCAAGGGCCTGGGCGTGCCGCTGGTCGTAATAGATGTCGCGGGCCGCAATAGCCGCCTGATAGAGATGATAAACCAGCTTTTTCTGCTCAAGCGGCAGGTCGTCAAAGCCATCAGCATAAACCTGCACCACCGCCGCGTCGTCCACGCGTTCAAGCATATATTTGCGAGACTCAGAGCCCGGTTTGGCATCCTGGCCAAAAGTGGCCGGCGTGAAGCAGAGAAAAAGCCCTGAAGCAGCAGAAAAAAGGCGACGACGATTCATGGCAGGGGGTGCCTTTCGGTCAATCGGGAAAAATCAGCAGAAGAATGCAGGTTATTGCAAAAGATTAGCAGTGTGGTCGCGTTTCAGGCAAGAGAGCGGCCAATCTTCCAGGGCCGTTTCATGCTCCTTCTGCGGAAAAAGGGGTCAGGCCCCATTGCTCCACCTCCGCGAGCCAGCCCCCTTTTTTAAGCTCCTTCAAAACTCATCGTATTGCTCAACTAACGAGAACGAAACAGCCCCGGAACCACCCACCGAAGCGCAGATAATGCATGGGCAAAGTGGTATGATCTGAACTCTATACGGGCACAAACGAGCCGCCGACCCTGAAAAAAGGCCGTAACCAGCGATGACGACACGATTCTCTCAGCAGACATGGTTTTTCCTCCTTGCTGTTTATGGCTTGACCAGTGGCCTGAGTGCCCAGGAAAAGATTGCTCCGGGCATACCACTGAAACGAACAGGCGACGAGATTGTGGCATGTGGGCAGCTTTTTCATATTGGCACGCCGGTGGTGCTGTGGAATGATCCGGGCGGATATGACGCTTATCGGGTTGACCGCCGATTCGTGCCACTTGATGAAGCAGGCTGGGAAGCCACACAAAAGGCTGGTGGGGTGAAAACGCCAAACCGCTACAGCATGCGCACGCGAGGCCTGACACCCGAGCAGATTGAAAAAGTGCGTGGTGGCTGGGAACTGACCGACCTGAAGCAGGTGGTTGACCAGTTTGTGATTCATTTTGACGCCAGGGGCACAGCTAAAACCTGCTTTCAGGTGTTGCACGACCTCAGGGGCCTGAGCGTGCATTTCATGCTAGACCTGGACGGTACCATTTATCAGACACTTGACATGAAGGAAAATGCCTGGCACGCCACGATTTCAAACGGCCGGTCGATCGGCATTGAGATCGCAAATGTCGGCGCTTATCAAGCAGGCGGTAAAAACCCTTTTGAACAATGGTATTTCAAGGGGAATGATGGCCAGACCACCCTAAAGATACCCGGCGGGCTTAAAAAATCAGGTATCCGCAACAAGTCTATCGTGCTTCGGCCTGATCGCAGCGAATTGATCACCGGCACACTTCAGGGGCAGAAGCTTGAGCAATACGACCTGACACCCCAGCAATATGCTGCTTTGGCCAGGCTCACGGCCGCTCTCTGCACGATTTTTCCCAAAATCAAGTGCGATTACCCCAGAGACGCCACCGGCGGGCTCATTATGCAAAAGCTTACTGAAAATGAGTTTAAGGCCTACTCAGGCATACTCGGGCATTATCATGTGCAAAGCAACAAGGTTGACCCCGGCCCGGCATTTCAGTGGGATAGGCTGATCCGCGAGAGCCGCAGCCTGATGGCAAAATAAGCCTGAAAGTCATCATAAATGGAACATTCTAACAGGCTTCGCGGAAAATCGCGAATTCCCGTTACATGCACATTGCCACCTTTTGCCGAACAGGTTTAAATATGATAGTCGTTTCAGTATGAAGTACTCTTTCTCTCCGGCAAAATAACCAGCCTCATGGAACGAGACAGTTGATGAACGACTCATGGGTGTGGTGGCTGGTTGCCTTTGAAATATGGATGGTCAGCGTCTGGGCGTTCCGGCACCTTGCCATTGGTTTTATTTTCTGGCGAACCCCGAAGCTTGGCCTGAAATCACCAAAATTTGCCGGCTTGTCGGCACAGCCTGCGCCACTTGTCTCTATCCTCATGCCGTGCAAGGATGAAGAGCAGAATGTGGCGGCCTGTGCACGCGACCTGCTTGCCCAGACATACCCGAATTTTGAACTGATTCTGATCGACGACCGCAGCACCGACCTCACTGGTGCCGTGGCCGATGAAGTGGCCGCAACCGACCCGCGTGTTCAGGTGCTTCACCTGACAGACCGCCCGCCGGGCTGGACGGGCAAAACCTATGCCCTGAAGCGGGGCATGGAAGCGGCCCGTGGTTCGTGGATTCTCTTTGTCGATGCCGACACACGCCACAA
>JBJTRR010000953.1:0-2554 GCA_046076185.1 bacterium
TGTGAATTTGCCTTTGGCGATTCGATTGGCATAGCGCCCGGTGATGGCCCAGAAGTAAGGATGCCCGGCCAGATAGCCTTCCAGGGTGTCGAAACCCAGCACCACGTCGGCCGTCTTTCCGGCTTTGTCGGGGGCGTGAAGTTCCGTCACTATGCCGCCGAAAGTGGTGATTTTGGCCGTGATTTTGCCATTGGTCAGCGTGTAAATTTCGATGGGCGTGCCATCGGCCAGTTTGCCAAAATTCATTTTCGAGATTCCTTCATCATTCGGGTTCACGCCTCTGGGTGGTGCAGCCTGAAGGCTGCCGGCCGCGAGAAAGAGACACGATGCCGTGATCGCCATACGTAAATTCATGGGGTCAGCCCTTTTCATTTGATTTGGGTTGCAAAGACATTGGCCGGGGCTGCCGCCGCCCGGCAATTTTTCGATAACAAGAAATTAACGCCTTGGCCCGGCTGGTTCAAGCCACGACCCTTTCATGAAACAGAATTATCCGGAAATGGAACGTGCCATTCAGCAATCTTTTGAAAAGATCGCATCAGCAAAGCTGGAAAATTGAGTCGTGCTGAACGCACTTAAGCCGCTTTGCCCAGCCATGCCGGCAGGGGCTTTTCCGTCGGATGACATCGGTTTGAATAAATCAATCTTTTTTTTGCGTTTCGTCGCTGGTTTTGTTAATCTTTGGTTAACAGGAAAAGCAATTCGATACACTTCAGCGAATTCCGCTTTCGCCTTCACCTTGCCCACCAACTTGCGGGGACATCCGAGCCATGACGCCAAGCTATCGCGGTCCGGCAGGTGTGTTTTTGCTTTTTTTAGCCTTCCTTACAAGCATTTTGCCGGCCCAGGAAGGGCTGTTGCCCAGCTCGGTCTATCCTGACGATTCCGACGCTGCCGAATCGATGCTTCGCTCGGCCTCGGCCTTCATTCGCGACGGCCAGTGGCAGGAAGCGGCCGACATGTATCAGAAAATTATTGCCGAATATGGCGACCGCGCTGTTCGAATTCCTGACAATGTTCGAACCGACTACAAATTTCAGGGGCAGACCCGCCGTTGGTATAACCAGCGAGATTATGTCATCGGCCAGATGGCGGCCCTGCCGCCTGTCGCCCGGGAAGCCTTTGCCCGTGCCGGTGAAGTGCAGGCCGGTGTGCTTTGGAACCGGGTCATTTCGCCTGAAACGGCAGCCAGTCAGAAGCGGGCTGATCTGCTGCGTCTGGCCACCGAATTTTATCTCAGCCGCTTTGGCTACCAGGCGATTGAGCGGTTGGGCGACATGGCCTTTGACGACGGCGAATTCAAGCAGGCTGTAGCGTTTTATCGCCAACTCGTTCGGCTGCCTGATGAACCGCCTTCAACCAATGGCACCTTGCAATTGCCGGCCGTTCACCCCGGCGATGAGAGCCGCCAGGCATTGGT
This sequence comes from bacterium, assembly GCA_046076185.1. Classification (GTDB taxonomy): domain Bacteria; phylum Planctomycetota; class Planctomycetia; order Isosphaerales; family Isosphaeraceae; genus QWQI01. The sequence goes on from JBJTRR010000953.1 coordinate 1,421, forward strand.
CACTGCCAAGCTCATTCTGGCAAGCCATGCAGCGGGGGCATTTACTGAAGCGAAAGCCACCGAAGTGCTGAAGGCCTTTGCCGCGAAATGGCCGCAGGCTGAGGGGGTTTTTGCCGGCCGCAGCGGCCCACTGGCCGTTAGCCTGCTCAAGGCGATTACCGAAGACAGGATTTTCAAAAAACCGCTGGATGATGCCAACTGGCCGACTTTCGCGGGCAATTTTGAACGAAACAGAATTGTGGCTGACCCGATTGACATTGGCGCCCGCCAGTGGGGCGTGAAGATTGAGCCGGTTCTGCCGCCGCGCACCATGATTCCAACCCGTGGCCGGTTCGGTGGCTTTGGCGGTTTTGCCGGCCGGGGCGGCTTCAATAACAACCCGCAGATGGGTCGTCAGTCAAACCCGATTCTAGCCTACCATCCGGTAATCGTCGGCGAAATGGTCATCTACTGCACGGAAAGCCGGCTGGTTGCCTATAACCTGAACGAAGCGGCCCGGCCTGATGGCACCGTGGGGCCAAGCTGGTGGCAGAATATTGACAAGCTCGGTTCGAACCGGGGCCAGAATTCGTTTTTCATCTCGGGTTCGCCGCGAATGACGCTGAGTGCCAACGGCGAAAGGCTATTTGCCCGGCTTGGCGAATCCGGCAATTCCATGGCGTTCGGTAATCAGTTCAACAGCTCTAATGCAATCATCGCCGCCTTCGACTTGCGTAACAAGGGGCAGGTCGTCTGGCGTGTGGCGGGCAGCAAAATTCCGCTGAAGCAGCCTGATGGAGCCATGGCCCCGGAATTTGGCTCGATCGAAGGCTCGCCCGTGGCTGATGCCGATCGCGTTTATCTGGTGCTGACCCTGCCCGGCGTGCAGACATCAACATATGTCGTTGCCCTTTCCGCCGCCACGGGTGCTGTTGAATGGACACGCTATCTTTTTGACATTCCCAACCCGTTTGACATGCAGGCTGCAGCCCAGGGTGCGGTGCCCGGCCATGCACACCACCTGCTGACGATGGCAGACGGCAATCTTTACTACCAGAGTGATTCAGGCGGGGTGGCGAGCATTGAGGCCCGAACTGGCCGCCTGCGCTGGGTGACGAGCTACCCCAAGCGCGACCCGAACGCCACTTCACTTTC
>JBJTRR010000954.1:0-2321 GCA_046076185.1 bacterium
GGATTCCGACTGTAAAACGTCAAAAAAAAATTCAATCGGGTGTTTTTCAGGGGCGACTAATTATGCCCATCTGGTTTACCTAGATATTGCATTATGGAATGGACAGGAGAGATGTGTCAGTAATATATCGAAAATTAGTTCTTGACTTCAATGACAATCAGCAGATGCTTGGCCCGTGAACGAGAAACATATCGGGCAGACCGGTTTTCCTGGTCTGCCGATCCGACCGTATCAACAATTATCACAGCATCCGCTTCCAATCCCTTAAATCGACTCCAGGATTCCATTAAGATAGCCCTGCCGTTTATCCATGTTGGCAGATATTCCGTTGTGTCATAATTGTCAATTTTTCGCGGCCATTTCGTCTTGGTACTACCATTGGAAATGAGCATCAAAAATTGACCCACCCTGGGGCAAAATGGGCATCTAAAATTGACCCGCCCCCAGCCGCTTTCTGTAAGCTGAACTTTTCCACCCAAAAGTTCGCTCATGAAGGGCAAGGACGTGCTCAAGGTGGACGATTACGGTGCTATTCGACGGGCCAGGCGGGATGACAAATCCATTTTGAGCCACTTGTCTTTTGCCACGGGATAGGCGAAAGGAGTCTGCCAGCACGTCACCTGGCCAGAATCTGTCAGGTCTTATACTTCTGGAGCAGCAAGACGACAGACCCTACAAAGAGTTAGTGCGGTTGCCTAAAGAAAATACGGACAAAATTTTAAAGGATTTTCCTGGTAATTTATGGAAGTAGCTCTAAAAACGGAATTAAAGAAATAAAAATCGCCTTAATGATATATGTTACTATAATTTATGATAGTCTATTAATATTGCCAAGAACACATAGCACTAAGTTGTCTTCCTTAATATTCCAGTAGGCCGGGCCGAGTTCATCGGATTCAATCAGGCATGATGTTAACCCTTGCTAAACATTGATTTACAGCATGCCACCCAGAACGGTTCAACCTTCGTTTGCTCGCTTTTTCTGAAACTCGCGTTCCAGGTAATCTCGTAAAGTCTCGTCGATTGACTTGAGAAGAGCGAACCGGATGTAATCCTGCAGGTTCATGTTGAGTTCGGCAGCGGCATGCCTGAGCCGTTTATGCTCTTCTTCATTAAGATACGTTTTTACCAGTTTATCCGCATCGGTAGTTGCTTCATTCTTCTTCCGGCCCATTTTATCTCCTTGGAAGATCCCTGACTTCCAGATTCAATTATCGAAGTGCAATCAGATACTTGGCTCTTACTGAACATGTCGAGATTAATGATACTTTAGTTTTATGAGGAAATCTATTTTGAATCGGAAAAACCGAAATTATGCAGAAGCTCACAACTCATCATATATTTTTATGACACCGTTAACAAAAATGTTTGTTAATACCCGATAAATACTCTTTAATGCTTGATATTATTATAGGTATTTTAGTAGTATTAGTTACTAATGAGTGAATGCTCATGTCGTCTTCCAACCATGGCTGGTTGTGATGTGTCTGGAGAGCGAATGAGATAAAATCGTGCAAAGGAATATCATGATTCCACGATCAGATTCCAGGACCCCGGCCGCTTCGCTGATTACCGTAAAACAACTGGCTGAACTTCTGAATGTAAGCACCAGGCATCTGCACCGCATGAGGAGCAGAGGCACAATCATAGAGCCCATTAAGCTGGGCAGAATGACGCGTTGGTCCCTTGAGGAAGTCGAGTCATGGATAAGGGCAGGGTGTCCTGTTCCCGTTGAAAAAAGCTAAAAAGGAGTGGCTGACATGGCAAGTGTTTTCAATCGTATCTGCCTGAACGGCAAAAAGGCTACTCGCTGGACTATCCAGTACACGGATGCCTCTGGTGCTAAAAGACAAAAGAGCGGCTTTAGCGACAAGCAGGAGAGTTTGCGTCTTGCCTACCGTTTGCCAGATCATTTGTCGAAGTTTCGAGAGATTTGCCCTGAGTTCCATCAAGAGCCCCGCCTGAGGGTGTTTCTCGTCCATTCCACTGAACGTTTCGTTCCAATGCTAACTCTTCACCACCCCCGCGTAATGACGTAATGGCCAGGGATCCTGGACTGAATTCCATTAATATTATGCCGCCCCAAGTTTGCTGGCTCAATGGCCCAATGGTGGACAAGGGTGTGGGCGAACGGGCAGATAATTAATGCACGATGGGGAGTTCAGAGCTCGAGAGTAATCCCAAAGGATCTTTGCCGCCGCAAAGTTTTTTCAATTCTTGGCTAGCCGCCAGCTTAGTGTAAAAAACTCGTTCTCTATGCAAAGACCGTTCATTTTAAGCCAAGTTAAACCAAACTCATCCTGAAAACCCGAGTTTCTCGA
>JBJTRR010000955.1:0-4303 GCA_046076185.1 bacterium
ATGTCGATCGCCCAAACCGCTTGAACTTTGGCCATGTTCGCCAACTCCTCCACAACAGGAAGTGGTGTGAAAATTCATGCTGAACCGGCTGCCCGACACCCATTCTTCCAGACTTCGACAAATCACGCAAGTGCTTTCATGCAGTAATGATGCAAGCAATTACGCTGGCTCTGTCGGCGGCTCGTATCAATACCTTGAGGAAGTGGGGGCCAGGCGGCCGATATGTTTTCGACGTTCCAACCCGGCGGAAAGTTCCATACCCATTTTTTCACCCATTTTGCAGGCCGTTTTTGACCAGTCGGTGGCAAGCGGGTGCGGAATATCCGCGCAGAGTATTTGCGGGGAGTTTATCACTTCCGGTTAGAAAACCAAATAACCCAACGCCATAAAATCAGAAATCTTCGCCGACTTTTCCGATTATTTCACGCGCTGCCCCAAACGATTCTTTTTGGAAACACTGCGGGTTGTATCAATTTTGCCGATCAAACTCATGATTCCGGCAGCTTGAGGGAGGGCTGTTTCGTTCTTGTTCGTTAATCAATACGACGAGTTTCAGAAGATCCTGAAAAACGGGGCTGGCTTGCGAAAGCCCAAGAACATTCTGCGTTTTGGTGGCGGATGTTTGTTGCCAACTCTTAAACCGTGGCAACAGGCAGGTCGAGGTGTTTCATGAAGCCGATGACTACGCCGAAGGGGCATGGAAATGGAGAACGAACACTTTTTCAATGATGAACCATTCTCAAATCAAACGGTGGTGAATTTACAATTTTTTGACACCCGCCAATTCTGATTAACATTATAATCAAATTAGAATGACTTTAATCACCCTAGAGATATTCGAGAGATCATTTCAAATGAATCGCACGGATGATTCGATTTTCGACCTGAGTCCAGCCGAAAAGCTGCAGCTGGTGGAAGACCTTTGGGATGATCTGGCGGCGAATCCCACTGATGTACCGGTTCATGACTGGCAGATTCAGGAATTAGAGCGGCGAAAAAACCGTCTGAAAGATAGCCCTGCATCGGGTCTGACATGGGAGGAAGTAAAACAACGGATTCGCAGCCGCCATGGCCGCTGAATTGGGGTGCAAGCACAAACGAGTTCATTCTACATTCATATGATGTCAGTACATAGACAAAAAAGGGGCATTCTGATTTCTCAGTTGCCCCTCTTTTCATCCAAATTGCAATTCAGGCCAATTCAGCTCGACGATTTCGGGATCGGGAAATTGATCCGTATCGCGTGCGTGAAACTGGTGAAATAGTAGTAGTTCTGGCTGTTAAGCTGTTCTGTTGTCAGAAACTGCGCCAGTGGCTTATAAGTCGCATTGGCATTAATGTTATTGCTGTTCGGCACGAAAAACGCCCGCATCTGCGGGCCGTTCGGCTCAACCACGCCCTGCGGGTTATTCTGCGAATCAACGGCGGTCTGAACATTGCCGCCGTGGCTGTCCATCAGCAGTGGCACGCCGATATTCTGCGAATTGCCCGGAATGGGCAGCGTCTGCCCTGTCCAGATCGTCACGTGGGCCGCTTTGTCAATCGTCAATGGTGTGGCAGGGTCAATCTGGGTTGCCGGAATCGTGCCGTAATAAAGCAGATCGCCCGTCCTCAGCGTATTGTTCAGCATCTGGTAAGTGGCCAGCGGGCCATGCTGCTCAAAATAAACCGCCAGGGTTTGCCAGCTCAGGTAACCCTGCGATGGATCATTGTTGATATAAATATTTGATGTGCCTTCAAACGAGCCGCCCCAGTCGGTCACTCCATTGGCCACAGTCGCCTGGGTTGCCGTACCCGCCTTAATCGGCGAGCCAGTGACCATGTTCACAACCACGTTGGAAAAATCGCTGCAATCCACCCCCGGGGTCTGCATTCCAGCCGGCGTATAGCTGTAATCCGGGTAACCGGCAATCGTGCTGCCCACGTATTTCAGGTCGCTGGTCGGGCCGAACCAGGCCGGGAAGTGGTGGTGTTGGTAAGAATAGCCCCGGTTCATGAGCTGAAGGCCGGCGGCAACCATGCTCTCCTGCCAGAACTTCAGGTCGGTGCTTGTGATGGGCTGGTAGGTTTTGTACGAGCTGTAGGCTGCCAGCGGCGGGCCGTAATTGTTTGTTGAATGATCAGTGTACCATTCCGAAGACTGTGTTGCCGTCTGGTTCAGCGGGTCGGTAAACGGGGCACTGCCATATCGCCCGAAAAGCGAATTGCCATAGCTCAGTTGAAAGGCAAACGGGCTTTGGAATGCCACCTGCCGGCTGGGCAACATGCCCGATGTTCCACTTGAGACAATTGTCGTCATGTTGCTGTTAAGCACCTTCACCGCCTGTGGCAACGAGACTTTCACGTCGTGGCCAAACGGAAATGTCGGGCTGTCAAATTGCTCGGTACCGCTTGCCTCAGCCAGGTTACTCGTGAAAATATTCTCAACAGGCCTGATGGAATCGCCTGCCAGCGGAATCAGCGAAATGTTTGATTTTTCGGCATTCGCCACCAGAACCATCGGGGCAAGATAGTTCTTGGTCTGCATATTCTGCACAACCTGCTTATCAAACATATAACCGACGGATGTCAAATTCACGCTGTAGTTGCCCTTGCTGTTCTTCAGTTCGGTGGGCAAAGTCAGCTTGCTGTTCACGGGCGTGTCGTCGCCAACCTTTGAATAAACGCTGATCCGGCCCAGCCCATTGGCCTGCGGGTTATAGGCCACAATTGTGCCGCGTGCCAGCGGCTTGTTGTTCGAAGGGGTGAACATCGGTGTCAGGCCATTGGCGTCAAGCCCGCCCATTGGCTCGGCTTCAGGCTGAACGATCGACTCAACCAACTGCACCTGAACCGGCGAGTGAACCTGGTGCTTGTCATTGCCAAAGGCACGATATTTCGTATCAGCCTTTCGCTGGCCTGAACTGCGCAGCACTTCATCGCCGGTAAACGAGACCACGCGCGATCCGCCACCCGTGCCGGCACCGACCACCAGATCAGCGGCCGCATTGCCCGAAAGATGACCGGCCGCCAGGCTCAGGCCACCCCTGAATTTGTCGCCAAATGGCGAAAATGCCGTGACCAGATCAGGCGCATCGGCCAGCATCCCATCACTCGAACTTTGCTTGTAAATCCTGATGCGTGAACCGCCGTGGGCCGTGGCAATGGCCATGTCGTCTGTTCCATCAGCGTCGAAGTCGCCAGCCGCCACAACCGAGCCGCCCTTAAAGCCCGGAAATGGTGTAAAGCTTTGCAGAACCACAGGCTGCGTAAATACGCCAGTGGTTTTGGCCTCAATATCTTTCGTAAACGACTGAAAGAGGTCGAAAATAGCAACGCTTGAAACGCTTTTAGCTGTTGTACTGACAATAAGCTGCTGATAGCCCTTGTGCAGAAAATCGCCCACAGCCAGGCTGAGAGGGCCCCTGTAATTCGCAAACGGCACGAATGTGCGCACCGACTGCTGGCCCATGCCAATGTCGCCAGTGTCCATCACCTGAATCTGTGTCGGCTCGTTCTTCATCGCAATGGGCAAGGCCACTACCACCGACTGGTCACCGTAAAGGTTGCCCTGGGTCATGCCGCCCGCCATGGTGGTTGAAAGAACCAGGCGGTCGTCAAGTAACTCAATACCAGGCATTGGTTTGCGTGAATTGGCCCCGGCCCGCGAGCGGCCGACCGAGGCTTCAAAATGGCCCTGAATGGTCGAGCCCAAAGCCCGCACTGGCGTGCCAATCAGCCTGCGAAGCAGAGAAACCGGGTTTGATTTGATCGAACGATAATGACGCGACATGAGTTTTCCACCCCTCCGGGAAACGCAGGCCCAAAAGCCTGACAGAATGATTGTGTTTGGCCCCTTGCAAGTATTTAAGAATTCCGTTCCGGCGACACCTCACACAATCCGAAAATTTTTTTAAAAATTCATTGCATAAAAAATGTCTTGATGAGCCATTCAAAATAACAAAAAATAATTTTTGATTAATCAAAACAAAATGATGATTATTATCGAATTATTATTTGTGAAGAGAAAAAAGAGGCGACTGAAAAAAAGCAGGGTGGGGAGGTGGGTCATGTTCAGGGTAATGGTATGGCACAACAACAACAGCACGCTCTCCTCATCGGGTCATGCCGCTTTGGCGATCACTCGCAACACTGGCCCAGGGCTCAGCGCGATTGACACTTACATCAGCTGGTTTCCTGAAGTGAATGCGGCTGGTGATGACCATGTTCACGATTCACGGGGTTTCAGTGTCGGCAAAAATGTTGGCAAGTTTTTTCACGATCCCTGCACGGAATTGACTGCCGATGTTCAGGCCCGGCTGAA